>NZ_JBEONZ010000038.1:0-29827 GCF_040308705.1 Pseudoalteromonas sp. 19-MNA-CIBAN-0066 | reverse complement strand
GCGGCACACGAGGCTCGAACTCGTGACCTCGACCTTGGCAAGGTCGCGCTCTACCAACTGAGCTAGTGCCGCATTTTTATTTCTTTAGTTATTTTACGTTGGTGCGCGACAAGTCGCGTTCAACATTCTAGCAACTGAGCTAGTATTGCTTTATATTTAAACAACTCAAACACACTAACCCCGCGTGGGTTATCGTCTTGAGCGGGGCAGGATTCTACAATAATACAGTGTGTTTGCAAGTGTTTTTTATAAATTAAAGAATTTTTCTCTATAGACCTTTAATTCCATAATCGAATCTTTAATGTCGTCTAGCGCAAGATGTGAGCCTTTTTTATTCACTTGTGCAAGTACCTCTGGTTTCCAGCGACGCGCGAGCTCTTTAATTGTGCTTACATCTAGATTACGATAGTGAAAAAAGTCTTCCAATTCGCGCATATATTTATTCATAAAGCGACGATCTTGCCCTATGGAGTTACCACACATCGGTGATGCACCTGCAGGTACCCATTGTTTTAAAAAGGCTATTGTTTGCTCAACCGCATAGGCTTCGTCGTAAGTACTTGCCTTGCAGCGTGCTGTTAAACCCGATTTTCCATGCTGAGTGGTGCACCACTCATCCATACTATCAAGTAACTCATTACTTTGATGAATGGCAATAGTTGGTCCTTCAGCTAATATATTCAAATCAGCATCAGTGACAACGGTCGCAATTTCGAGTATTTTATCGGTCTCTGGTTCGAGTCCGGTCATTTCAAGATCGAGCCAAATTAAGTTTGATTTATTAATATTCATAATTACCTAAGCGGTGCTTTCCTTTAGATCCAGCGCATTTCGATATATCATATTAGCATCATACGTCGAGCTAAAGCATTTTTTAGCTAAGTCGACATTTAACTAAGGTTATAGGCCTCCTGTGGCAAAACAAAAAAAATTAAGTAAAGGCCAGTCTCGTCAGATCAAGGCTAATCATCAAAAGCGTATAAGCAGTGCCGATGCAAGGCCTGCTAAAAAAGGTGCGCAAGAATGGCAAACTGATAATTTAGGCCAAGTAGAAAGCGCTATTGTGATCAGTCGTTTTGGTCAACATGCTGATGTGGAAGTTGAAAGCGGCGAAGTACTACGCTGTAATATACGCCGTACTGTGTCTAATTTAGTGTGTGGGGATGAAGTACTGTTTCGCCGCGCTAAAGTAAGCGAAGGCGATTTAGCTGGTGTAATTGAAGCCACGCAAGAGCGTCGCTCACAACTTACTCGCCCTGATTTTTACGACGGTGTAAAAGTAATAGCTGCTAATATTGACCAAATATTAATGGTGTCAGCAGTACTACCCGAATTTACCCCAAGTATTATCGACCGTTATTTAATAGCCTGCGAAGATATGGGTATAGAGCCTATTTTAGTACTAAATAAAATAGATTTAATCGATGCGCAAGGTCTTAGTGAAATACAAAAAGTACTCGATGTATACCGCAAGCTCGACTACAAAGTTTTATTGGTTAGTAATATAAGTACCGATGGCATTGACGAATTAAAAGATGTACTCGTTGGAAAAAACAATATTTTTGTTGGTCAAAGTGGCGTAGGTAAATCTACTTTAGTTAATACCGTACTTCCAGATGCTGAAATTTTAACTAAAGAAGTTTCTGAAAACAGTGGTTTAGGCCAACATACCACCACGGTATCTCGCCTACATCATTTACCAAGCGGCGGTAACTTAATAGATTCACCAGGTATACGTGAATTTGGTTTATGGCACTTAGAAGTTGATCGTGTAACTTGGTGCTTTAAAGAATTTAGAGAATTTATAGGCGGGTGTCGATTTAGAGACTGTAAACATTTAAACGATCCGGGCTGTATAATTAAAGAAGCCGTAGCTGATGGCAAAATTTCGCAATTGCGCTTTGACAGCTACCACAGAATTTTAGAAACAATGGCCGATGGCCGTGCAGGCTCTCGCGCGCCTCGCGTATAATTTAGGAAAAAACCAGTGAGTTTAGATAAATTTAAAATCGCAATGCAGTACGCAATGCCAAAACACTTTATTTCACGCGTAGTAGGAAAACTAGCCGCTGCTAAAGCGGGTGTGTTAACAACCACGTTAATTAAACTGTTTATTAAGCAATACAAAGTAGATATGAGTGAAGCTAAACACCCAGATCCTGCTCATTATGAAAGCTTTAACGAGTTTTTCACCCGTCCGTTAAAAGATGGCGCACGCCCAATAGTTGCAGACAGCGACATTATTATTCATCCAGTAGATGGCGCAATTAGCCAATTAGGCGATATTGTTGACGGCCAACTAATTCAAGCTAAAGGTCACGATTACAGCCTACAAGCACTACTTGGTGGTAATAAAGACGATACAACCCCATTTTTAGGCGGTAAGTTTGCAACTATTTATTTAGCGCCAAAAGACTACCACCGTATTCATATGCCAATTGATGGCACATTAAGTAAAATGATTTACGTACCAGGCGATTTATTTTCAGTAAATCCGCTGACTGCGCAAAACGTACCTAACTTGTTTGCACGTAACGAACGTGTGGTTGCTATTTTTGAAACTGAAATAGGCCCACTTGCTATGGTACTGGTTGGCGCAACTATTGTTGCCAGCATTGAAACTATTTGGGCGGGTACAGTAACACCACCAGCTGGTAGCGATGTATTTAGCTGGAACTACCCAACCAAGGGCGAAAACGCTATTAGCCTTAAAAAAGGTGAAGAAATGGGCCGCTTTAAACTTGGCTCTACCGTGGTACTTGCTTGGGGCGACGACAAAGCGGATATTCTTGATGATCAACTTCCTGAAACAGTGACCCGCTTAGGCACCCCGTTTGCCAAAATTGATGATTAAGATATAGATATCGATATCGATATAGATATCAGGTAAAAAAACCCCGCGTTTATGGTAATAAACGCGGGGTTTTTATTTTTCAGTGAGTTTATAAATTCAATCGCGGTGGAAAATAACTCGCCTACAGTTTGCTTAAATACCGAGTTTGGCTGATCTCTGCCTGATACCTAACACCTGAAACCGTGGCTTTACCTACACTCCTTACAGTCGATATCTTTCACCACTTTAAATTGTTGCTGCTGCAAAGTGAGTGCATTAATACTCATAAACACACAATCGCTAGAATGACCTAATAACATATTGAGTGTCAGCTGCGCCTGCATTGAGCCGATAATACCTAACAGCGGACTAATTACTCCGGCGTTATCACAATTGATAAGCGGCGCAATATCGCTTTGTGGAAAAATACAGCCATAACACGGGCTATTAGCATTTCTTAAGTCTAAGCTAATCAGCTGCCCTTTTGTTGCCAGTGCCGCACCGGAGATTAATGGGGTTTTATGCTGTACACAAAAGCGATTAACACTGTAACGAGTGGTAAAGTTATCACTGCAATCCAACACAATATCCGCATTATTGAGTAATGCTGCGCTATTATCTTGAGTAAGCTTTTCAGCGTGAGTAATTATAGTGATTTGGTTATTCAGACTTGCAAGCACTTTACCTGCTGCAACCACCTTTTTTTGCCCTAAGTGATTTACTTTATAAAGCACTTGGCGCTGTAAGTTCGAAAGCTCAACCGCATCATCATCAATTAAAATAAGCTTACCAATACCCGCAGCAGCTAAATACAGCAATGCGGGGCTGCCTAAGCCACCCGCACCTACTACTGCAACACTTGCCGACTTAAGCTTTAACTGTCCTGCAAGTCCCACTTCTTTAAGCAATATATGGCGACTATAGCGCAGCATTTCTTTATCGCTAAGTTCATTCATTTGGCTATTAACCTGGCCCACTTTAATTTATTGCCGCTTGTAACGCACTTATTGCCTGCACATAATCATCAGCTTCGCTAATTGCACGTACCACAGCCACACTACCAACGCCTGTTTTGGCAACTTGGCTGGCACGCTTTAAATCTATACCGCCAATTGCCACTGTTGGGTAGCTTTGCATTAAGGGGACAAATTTAAATAACTTTTCTAGTCCCTGTATTTGCCCTGTCATATCTTTGGTAGTGGTAGGATAAATAGCGCCAAATGCCAAATAACTTGGGCGGTAATTATGTGCGCGGAGCATTTCATAGAAGCCATGTGTAGAAAGCCCGAGCCTAAGCCCTGCATTTTTAATCGCCGCTAAATTAGTGTTTTCTAGATCTTGTTGGCCTAAATGCACACCATATGCACCATGCTTAATTGCAAGTTGCCAATAGTCGTTTATAAATACCTGCGCATTATATTGCTCCCCCAGTGCCACCGCTTTTGCCACTAATTCGTCAAGTTGTGCATCGTCTTTATTTTTAACTCGTAACTGCGCAGTTTTAACGCCCTGTTGTAAGCACTTTTCTAGCCAGTCAACACTATCAACCACTGCGTATAAACCTAATGATTTACTTTCGCAGGGTGCAAAATCTGCAGCCATATTAAAATCAAGCGGAACGTCAAAATCGAGTTCATCACCTAACCAACTGCCCGCTTCTATTACTTGGGGGTAATCGGCTAAGTTGGTTGGAAATGAGGTTTGTGCTACTGGGCCAATTCCTTCTCCGTAGCGCACCGCTACTTTCAATCCTTGATTAATATAAGCTTTAGCTAAAATAAACGCATCTTTTAACGGGTAGTCTTTTGCTAAGCAAGCAGCAATAACCGAGGCCATACTGCAGCCTGTACCATGGTTATGTGGCGTTTGAATTTTTTCATTTCCCAGCCAGTATTCTTCGCCTTTTTGAGTGAAATTATTTATGCAGTAATCTATACAGTAGCCGCTTGGATAATCCCAATGTCCGCCTTTTATAACCACGGCTTTTGCGCCCCAGCTTAATAACTTATTGGCAGCTTCTTTTATTGCTGCGGGGCCAATTAAGTACACGCCAGTTAATAACTGAGTTTCGTGCGTATTTGGGGTTATTACATCCACCAGCGGTAATAAGCATTCTTTAATCGCACTTACTGTGTCTTCCTCTGTTAATAAATCGCCGCTAGTAGCAATAGCTACTGGGTCGTAAACAATAACAGGGGACACTGGCCATTTGGCTTTGTAGTGGCTTATATGTTCACTGATCAATTGAATTTGCTGCACATTTGCCAGCATGCCTATTTTAATTACTTTGGCTTTCATATCTTTTTCGAGTGCCAAAAGCTGCGATTCAATAATATCGGTTGATACGGCATTAATTGCCTCAACACCTAAACTATTTTGCGCAGTCAGTGCTGTAATAGCAGTGCACCCATGCACACCAAAACTTTGCATTGCTTTTATATCGGCTTGAATACCTGCGCCACCGCCTGAGTCTGAGCCGGCAATCGTCCATACTACGTTATTCATATTCGTCTCACTTATTCTTGATGCCAAAATGGCATACCCATAGTCGGGGTTGAAGGGGCTGCAACGTCTTTTTCAGGCATTGCTTTGGCGTTATATGCAAAACGTCCAGCCTCTACCGCGGCTTTAAATGCTCGGCTCATGGTTATAGGGCAACCCGCTCCAGCAATCGCCGAATTTAATAATACTGCATCATACCCTAGTTCAAGTGCTTGGCAGGCATGCGAGGGCAAACCTAAACCAGCATCCACTATTAATGTTGTCTCTGGTAAGCGCTCTCTGATTGTTTTTAAATTATAACTGTTTAACAAGCCTTTACCTGTACCAATGGGTGCACCCCATGGCATTAATACTTCACAGCCTAAAGCATTTAAACGCTGGCACAGCACTAAATCGTCTGTGCAATATGGCAGTACTTTAAAACCATCATCAATCAGTATTTTAGTTGCCTCAAGCAGTGCAAATGGATCGGGCTGCAAGTTGTAATCGTCCCCTATCAGTTCAAGCTTAATCCAATCGGTAGCAAACACTTCACGGCACATTTTAGCAAGCGTAATGGCCTCTTTAACACTATGACACCCTGCTGTATTTGGTAAAATTTTAAGCCCAGTATTTTTTATTAACTGCCAAAAATCATCACCCGCAGCCGCACTTTGCTGACGCCTAAGCGACACCGTGACTATTTCAGCGCCCGATGCAACAATCGATTCATTCATCACTGCAGGCGACGGGTAAAGCGCCGAGCCTATTAGTAATCGGCTTTTTATTTGCTCACCATAAATAGTTAAATAGTCATTATTTAGCATAGCTGTTATCCGCCCTGAATCGGCGAGAGCAGCTCAATACTATCACCCTCAGTTAATTGATAATCGCTATGCTGGCTTTGCGGTATAAACTCACCATTAATCGCCACCGCAAATGGCGCAACACCACCAAAATCTTGCAAACAGTTAATGAGCTTATTACTGCTAATAGCTATTAACTCACCATTAATTGTTATGTTCATTTAATTTTCACTCTATGCATAAAAGGGCATTTGCCACTAAACTTGGCGCTAACATGTAACCATGACGATATAAGCCATTAATGCTAATAACTCGCCCAACGTGTGTTACTTGTGGGCGGTTATCGCAAAATGCCGGGCGTAATCCTGTTTGAATATTTAATAGCCGCGCTTCGGCAAAACCGCTGTGCACTGTATAAGCTGCCGAAAGTAACTCTAAAGCAGAGCGCACTGTGGCTGGGCCTGTATCTTGCGACTCTATTTCAGTCGCGCCAATTACGTATTCATTATTGGGTTTAGGCGCTATATAAATGGGGTAACGCGGATGCATTAAGCGCACGGGCCTCGTTAAACTCACCTCTGGCGCGTATAATCTAGCGACTTCTCCACGTACGCCCCGCAGAGGCTTATCATCTTTTGCGCCAAGCCCTCGGCAATCAATAATATAATCAAACTCTCGGTTATTAATTTTATTATCGTTAATCGTGACCCGTTGATTAAATACAAACTTTACTTTGCGCTTATTAAGTTGTGTAAAGCTGGCTTGATAAAATGCCTGATTATCTATTTGCCCGTCGCAGGGTAAAAATAATCCCTGACTAAAACGATTAGCAAGCTCAGGCTCTAACATTTCAATTTGCTGGGAGTTCACCGACTCCCCGGTATAATTAGCTAACGGTTTTAGCCGCTGAGCAAAGCTTAGTAAATCGCCTTTATCTTGCTGATGCGCGACAACTAATGTGCCCTGCTGTTGAAAAAAAACCTCACTATCAAGCTCATCAATAACCCCAGGCCAACGCTTTATAGAATCAAGTCCCATTAAAGCTAAATCAGCCTCGCACAATACCGACTCAGCAAGAGGAGCAAGCATAGCCGCAGCCACCTTGCCCGCACTGTTTTGGGTATGTTCATTATCAGCCTCAAATACAGTAACTCGGTGTTGCTTGCTCAACTCAAGCGCCGCCAATCTACCGGTCAAACCAAACCCCACCACTGCAATATTGTAAAACATAAAAGTTCCTTTTAGCTGCGAGCTCTCACTACGAGCAGCAAGGTATTAAACTCCCCTCGCTGCTCGCAGCCCAATACCTTAAGCTGACTTATATCGCTTTATGATATATTTCTGATCCGGTTTTTTTAAACTCGTCCGATTTAGCTTTCATTTGTGCTTCTACATCAATCATTTTTATTGTAATCGTATCTGCAGCATTAGCAGGGTCAATGCCACGCGCTTCTAAATCTTTTGCATATTCGCGTACTTCTTGACTGATTTTCATTGAGCAAAACTTAGGGCCACACATAGAGCAAAAATGCGCTACTTTACCCGACTCTTGCGGGAGTGTTTCATCGTGATATTCGCGGGCACGTTCTGGGTCTAAACCAATATTAAATTGGTCATGCCATCTAAACTCAAAGCGCGCTTTTGACAGCGCATTATCACGCTCTTGCGCACCGGGATGGCCTTTAGCTAAATCGGCGGCATGGGCGGCAATTTTATAAGTAATTAAGCCTTCTTTTACGTCTTCCTTATTTGGCAAACCTAAATGCTCTTTAGGTGTTACGTAACACAGCATTGCACAGCCATACCACGCTATTTGGGCCGCACCTATACCCGAGGTAATATGGTCATACCCAGGTGCTATATCGGTAGTTAACGGGCCTAAAGTATAAAATGGTGCTTCGTCGCAATGTTTAAGCTGCTCATCCATATTGGCCTTAATCATGTGCATTGGCACATGTCCTGGGCCTTCTATAAATACTTGTACATCGTGTTTCCAGGCTAACTTTGTCAGCTCACCTAGAGTGCGTAGCTCGCTAAATTGAGCTTCGTCGTTGGCATCAGCAATCGAGCCTGGGCGAAGGCCATCGCCAAGCGAAAAACAAATATCGTATTGTTTTAAAATTTCGCAAATGTCTTCAAAGTGGGTATATAAAAAGTTTTCTTTATGATGCGCTAAACACCACTTTGCCATAATAGAGCCACCGCGCGATACAATACCGGTTACTCGTTTTGCGGTCATGGGTACGTAACGCAGTAGCACACCGGCATGAATAGTAAAGTAATCGACGCCTTGTTCAGCTTGCTCAATGAGCGTATCGCGAAAAATCTCCCAGGTTAAGTCCTCCGCTACACCGTTTACTTTTTCCAGTGCTTGGTAAATAGGAACTGTGCCAATAGGTACAGGCGAGTTACGTACTACCCATTCGCGAGTTTCATGAATATAACGCCCGGTTGATAAATCCATAACGGTATCGGCACCCCAGCGGGTAGACCACACCATTTTTTCTACTTCTTCTTCAATCGATGAGCTTACCGATGAATTACCAATATTAGCGTTTACTTTTACCAAAAAGTTACGCCCTACAATCATAGGTTCGGTTTCGGGGTGGTTAATATTGTTGGGTAATATAGCGCGGCCACGCGCAATTTCGTCGCGTACAAATTCAGGCGTAATAAAATCAGGAATACTGGCCCCAAACGACTCGCCTTTATGCTGCGCGGCTAATAATTCAGCATGAATTTTTTTGCGGCCCATGTTTTCGCGTATCGCTACGTATTCCATTTCAGGAGTAATAATGCCTTGGCGTGCGTAATGCATTTGCGTGACATTTTTACCCGCTTTACCGCGGCGTATTTTAGGTAAATGTTCAAAACGAAGATGATCAAGCCCTTCATCAACCATACGTTGTTGCGTAAAGCGTGAAGTAACTGATTCAAGTAATTCGGTATCACCGCGACTTTCAATCCATTGTTCACGAAACTTTGCTAAGCCTTGGCGTACATCAAGCTCAAAGTTTGGATCGGTATACGGGCCTGATGTGTCGTAAACACGTAGCGGCTCGTTTGGCTCATACACTGGGTTTTCATCACTGCCGCCAATATAAGTATCGCTCAGGGTTATTTCACGCATTCCTACACGGATGTTGTTTTGCGTACCCTCAACATACACCTTATGCGAATTAGGAAACGGTTGTCCCGTTAAGTTATAAATATATTCAGATGCAGCGGCTCGCGTTTCACGACGCGATGATTTTTTTGCAGTATTCGACATGACTTACCTCATAGTTTATGGGTTGTCTTGTACGAAGAATTGAGAAGGCAAAATGCCTTATTGGATCGTAGATTGGTTAGGCAGTTTACTGTCATAGCCAATCTTGGCAGCCAACAGAACTTAATACCGGATGGTATAACTTGTACGCATAAAAAAAGACGCACAAGCGTCCTATTTTAGGCAGCTTGTTCCCTACGCAGGTATTAGCCTGATCAGGTTCACGGATCCCGCTTTCGCGATCTCAGCCTTAACTAATTATTTAGTTAGGCACTCCGACAAGTATTAATACCAATTATTAAATATACCTTTGCCACTTATAACTGCAGCTGCAATGCTAAGTTGCTTAGGTATCAAATTGGTATTTGTAATTTATTAATTTGCGAATAGTATCTAGCAAATCAGCGTTGAGTGTACGCCAGTTAAAAATCGCCTGCAAGAGGGCGTTTTTTATTTCGCAATAAATACAAATGTTTTCTCGCCCTGCATTACCAATTGCTGGTCTTGCATTTTAAGCTGCGCGCCTTGTTGCAGTGCGTGTAGTAACTGCTGCTCAAACTTATCAAGTTGTTGGCCACACGACTTACGGGTCATCCCTATTTTGTTAACTGTTAAGCTACTATCGTCCAGCTCACCTTCACCAAAAAAATTATTGCAGCCAGCAAAACCATTGACTTGCAGTGCTTCAATAAAACCCACCGACGCATTAAACGAAGGCGGAATAGCTAGGCCATCAATACGTGATAACTGCCATTGAGTATGTTTAAGCTGCTCTGAGGTAACCGTTTGCGTTGATGCACAACCAACACATAAACCGATTATAAGCATGGGTATTGCTGCTAATTTCATGTTATTACTAATTATTTGTCTAATTACTGTAATAATAACAATTTTTAGCGAGTTAATCCGTTAAAAATACATGTTTAAAGTGTAAATTTTATTCTAAGATAGTTTGAAAATTACGCTGTTTTTTTATTCAGAATCCGTTTTAAATAAATTATCTATTTGCGCTGGTAAAAATGGCCGACCTTTTTCATTTAAAGCTGTGCCGATTACCAATGCATTAAGCATTATTCTTTCATCGTGTTTACGGATCAGAGTTTGTTTAAAAGCAAATTTAAGTCGGCTAATACGTTGTGGCTCTACAGCTACATAAAATTCATCGCCCGGTAATAATGACTGTTTATAATCCATTTCGCTGCGCATCACGACCAGGTTAATTTTATCTTTGGCAAGCTGAGCAAAATCAACCCCATGTGCATGCAAAAATTCATGGCGCGCATGCTCTAAGTAATTAAAATACACACTATTATTTACAATGCCTTGTAGGTCGCATTCGTAGTCACGCACTTTAAAGTCTACTGTAAAGGTCATATTCGTAATCCAAATTATTTAACGTATAATTGCCGCGTTTATAGCACATGTACTGAAATAATTGCTACCATGCAAGTCCCTAAAATGGAGTTAAGTAACTTAATGAACTTACGTTTGTCTTTAATTACCGCCGCATTATTACCACTGTTTGGTGCATCAGTTACCGCCAACGCTGACGATACAGATCTAGAACGCATTGTTGTTACTGGTGATTTTCAACGAGAAAGCATTCAAACCTTAAGTGCTAGCGCCAGCTTATTTAGCGAAGATGAAGTTAATTTACGAGGTGCAACCTACCTAGATGAAATGCTTGGGAGTACTGCCAATATTAATTTTGCTTCTGGAGCTTCTCGCGGTCGTTATATTCAAATTCGTGGCGTAGGACTACGTTCACAGTTTGTTGACCCCATAAATCCTTCGGTTGGTTTAGTTATTGATGGCATTAACTACTCAGGCCTTGGTGGCAGTGCATTATTATTTGATATTGACCAAGTAGAAATTTACCGTGGCCCACAAGGTACACGCTTTGGTGCCGACGGTATGGCCGGTATGATCCAAATGCAATCGGCGCAAGCAACAAGCGATCCTAGTTTAAAACTACAAGTAGGTGCAGGCACTTATAACAGCCGCGAAGCTGGTCTTGCTGCAAGTACAGGTTTAACCGACGATACCAGCGCTCGTGTTAGCTACTTTCGTAGAAAATCAGATGGCTATGTAGATAACCTATACCTAAATAAGCCAACTCAAGGGCAAGACGAGCAAGTAGCTCGCTTTAAATTAAACAGCCAAGTGACTGCCAATTTACGCACAGAATTAAATCTACACTATATTGATATTAATAACGGTTACGATACCTTCGCACTTGATAACGGCCGTAACAGTGTTGCCGATGAACCCGGTGAAGATAACCAATTAAGTTACGCTATCGGTCTAAATAACACGTATACGGGCTTTGATTTATTTGACGTAAACCTAAGCTTATCGGCAATCGACAGTGAATTATTTTATAGCTTTGATGAAGATTGGGTATGTAACGATCCGAGTAAACCACAGCTTTGCGCCGCCGGTTTGCACCCTGAAGGTTACAGCTCAACTGATGTTTACAGCCGCGATCGCGATGATCAAGGGGTCGATTTACAATTTAAAAGCAAAACCGGCAACTGGGTTGCAGGTCTTTACTATCAAAACCGCGACGTAGATTTAGAACGCCAATATACCTGGTTAGCTAGCCCATTTAACTCAACGTATGAAACCAATAACGTGGCAGTATATGGCCAATTAGCGACTCCTATTGGGCCTAAAACCACCTTAATTACTGGCTTACGTGTTGAGCAATACCAAGGTGATTACACCGATAATAACGGTTTTATTGAAGATACCGACGACATTATGGTTGGCGGAAAAATAGCGCTTGAGTACCAAGTAATTGATCGCACCATGATCTACACCAGCATTACCCGTGGTTATAAAGCAGGCGGCATTAACTCAGAAGCGCTCGCTAAAGCCAAAGATGAAGGCTTAAACCTTGATGCTGAATTTTTTAAACAACACACCAGTTTTGATCCAGAATACTTATGGAGCGGTGAGTTTGGTGTTAAGGGATCATCCCTTGATGATAAATTTATTCTACGTTTAGCTGCGTTTTACATGCACCGCGACAACATTCAGTTAAAGTCATGGCAAGTACAAGATCAGAAGTTTACCGGTTATGTAGATAACGCGAGCTCTGGCAGTAACTATGGCCTTGAACTTGAAGGTAGCTATCAGCTAACCGACGATTTACTTATTACCGGTAGTGCTGGTTATTTAAATACTAAAATAAATAAATTTGTAACTAAAGCGGGTTTAAACCAAGACGGTCGCGACCAAGCACAGTCACCTAAATATCAATACGCACTGAGTGCTCGTTATAACCTTACCAACGAGCTTTATGCCATGGTAGGTGTTGAAGGCAAAGACGATTATTACTTCTCAGATAGCCATAATGCACAGGCACCAAACAGTAACTTAGTGAATGTAAGCTTAGGTTATGAAGCCGATAGCTGGGCTGTACGCGCCTGGGCACGTAACGTGTTTGACGAAACAGTACCTACTCGCGGTTTTGAGTTTGGCAACAACCCACTTGATGGTTACGCTGATCATACCTACACCCAACTAGGTGAGCCACGTGTAGCTGGCGTTACCTTTACACTTAATTTATAAAGTAAAGCTGACAGCTTTTAGTACTCTGTTAAAAAACCGCGTTTATTAAAATAAATGCGGTTTTTTATGTGCTAGTCGTAGAGCCTGATCATGCGAGAGGTTAGTTACTAACTGACAGCCCCCCTGCATGTTAAGTTGCTTTAAGCCCTTGTCACATCAAACGCAATAACTTCTTTTATATTACTCTTTTGCGTGGCTAACATTACTAGCCTGTCTATGCCCAGCGCTACCCCTGCACAAGGCGCCAATCCATGTTCAAGCGCAGCAATTAAATGCTTATCCATTGGTACTTGCTTTAAGCCATTTTGTTTACGATATTCATTATCGTCATTAAAACGCTTAGCTTGCTCTGTCGCATTAGTTAGCTCGTTAAAGCCATTAGCTAATTCCATATTTTTATAATACAGCTCAAACCGCCCTGCTACGCGACTGTCATGATCGCAAATTTGTGCCAGTGCTGCTTGCGATGCCGGAAAGTGATACACAAAACACGGCTTATGTTGGCCAATTGTTGGCTCTACTTTCATACAAAATAAAAGCTGCAGTAAGGTATCTCTATGCGTTTCATTTTTAGCTATATCAGCAAACCCTTGCTCGCAGGCAAGTTGTTGTAATTGCTCTAAACTAGCAGTAAGAGGATCAAGTCCAAGTACTTGTTCAAATGCGTGTTGGTAAGTTAACCGTTCACTCGGCGCAACATCTAAAATAAGCTGCATTAGCTCATCTATTTCAGCCATTAATGCAAATTCGTCAAACCCTGGTCTATACCATTCCAGCATAGTAAATTCAGGATTATGATGGCTGCCAGCTTCTTCGTTTCTAAATGCTTTACACAACTGAAATATAGGCCCTGAGCCCGCCGCTAACAAGCGCTTCATTGCAAACTCTGGAGAGGTTTGTAAATATAGCTCAAGGCCGCTGGCGTGCCCTGGGCCTACAAATCGAGTGTTAAAACTCACTAAGTGTATATCGGTTACACTGGCTCCGCTTAAACTGGGGGTTTCTACTTCCATTACATTGCGAGCATAAAAGAACTCGCGAATACTGCGTAAAATAACAGCTCGCTGCTTAAGTGTTGCAATACTTGCACTGGGAGCCCAAAGATTTACTGACATATTTTCTCCAAAAAAAATCCCAGCTTTTAAGCTAGGATTTTATAAAGCGACGCTTAAAATTACTTAACGCGGCTTACGTATTCACCGTTACGAGTGTCTACTTTAATAACTTCGCCTATTTGTACAAATAGTGGAACACGTACTACAGCACCTGTACTTAATGTTGCAGGTTTACCGCCAGTTCCGGCTGTATCACCTTTAAGGCCCGGATCAGTTTCAGTGATCTCCAACTCAACAAAGTTAGGTGGTGTTACTACAATGGGATTACCGTTCCATAATGTAATTGTACACACGTCATTTTCAACTAACCATTTACCCGCATCGCCTAACGCTTTTTCGTCAGCAGCAATTTGCTCAAATGTTTCGTTATTCATGAAATGCCAAAATTCGCCGTCTGTGTATAAATACGCTAAATCAGTATCCATTACATCAGCACCTTCAACAGATTCACCCGATTTAAAGGTTTTTTCAAGTACTTTACCTGAAATAAGTTTACGGATACGAACACGGTTAAACGCTTGGCCTTTACCAGGTTTTACCATTTCATTTTCTATGATACTACTAGGCTCGCCATCCATCATAATTTTTAGGCCGCCCTTGAACTCGTTGGTGCTATAATTCGCCATCGTTTCCTCTATTTATATTTTTTCGAGTAATCTACGTGCCAATGATACAAAGAAATGAAGCAAATTTGCATAAAAACTGGCAAAAAGAATTAGCAAATGTAGTTACCTGCCCAAAAGTGTTGCTAGAAATGGTCGGTTTATCGAGCCAAGTCCATGATAACGACATAAAAGCTCGTAGCTTGTTCCCAGTTCGTGTGCCAATACCATTTATAAAAAAAATGCGTAAAGGCGATGCAAACGATCCATTATTATTACAAGTTATGCCGCGCCATCAAGAATTCTTAACTAAAAGTGGTTTTAATAAAGATCCCCTGCTTGAGCAAAGTAACCAGCAGCCAGGGCTATTACACAAGTATAAATCGCGTGTTTTAGTAATGTTTAAAACCGGTTGTGCAGTAAATTGCCGCTATTGTTTTAGACGCCATTTTCCGTATCAAGAAAACCAACTTAATAAGCGTAGCCTGCTAGATGCGCTTAGCTATATAAAATCCGACAATAATATAAATGAAGTGATTTTAAGTGGTGGCGATCCGCTTATGGCCAAAGACGATGCCATTAGTTGGTTTTTAGATGAGCTTGAGCAACTACCACAAATTAAACGCATGCGAATTCATACCCGTCTGCCGGTGGTTATTCCGGCGCGCATCACCGATGAGTTATGCGAAAGACTTGCAAGGTCGCCATTAAAAATTGTGTTTGTTAATCATATAAACCATGCCAACGAAATAGACGACGACTTTAAAGCCGCAATGCAAAAGCTTAAACAAGTAGGTGTAGTGCTATTTAATCAAGCGGTTATTTTAAAAGACGTGAACGATACAACTGCAGCACAAGTGAATTTAAGTGAAGCGTTATTTGATGCCGATGTATTGCCCTATTATCTACATTTGCTAGATAAGGTAGAAGGGGCAAGCCACTTTGACATTAGTGAGGAGCAAGCAATAAAAATAATGGCAGAGCTGTTAGAAGCCCTACCTGGTTTTTTAGTGCCTAAATTGGTCAGAGAGATTGGCGGTGAAAAAAGTAAAACGCCAATCGATCTCAAGTTAATTTAAAGCCGTATTTAAACGTAAATGTTTACGTTATTACCCAGTGTTGCAGTCGCCGACTTAGTCGGTGTTTGCGCGCTGGATGACTGCGCAGCACCCTCAATCAGTGCTAATGCAGCTGCGCCATCAGCTAGTTGCTGTTTTTTAGACAATGCAGCGCTCAACACCTCGCCGCCTTGGCTTGAACTTGGCATTACCGGTAAATTTCCACCTGATATATTCATAAAATTAATCCACCTTTAATCAGTGTTTGTTGTGCAATTATTTAAAAGGAGTTAAACAAGGCACAGTGCTAAAAACCTGACTTTTAAATATAATCCAAGTAACATATACAGTATACGCATGCTACATAATAAATTATCGGCAACTCAATACAAAGCTTTAGGAAAACCATGGATTCTATTATTGAACAACTCAACGCTAACTTAAAAATTGTTTACCGACAGGCGCTTGATGCTGACAAAAAACTCGACGAGTTACAACAGCAAGGTCACGGCAAATTTAAAGCACTCTTTACAGCCGACTCAGGTTTTACCTTTGAAGCTAAACGCTTTAAGCCATATGTGCTTGATGTAGCAGCCGACGTAGAGAGCTTATCTAGTGACGGTTTTAATGAAGAAAAACTTAAAACCACTGTTATTAAATTACAGCAACTACTTACTTTGTTAGCTACGTTTAAGTAACGTAAACTTTAGTTAAAAAGTTTATGATTCTATAAGCATTAAAAGCGCCGCTATTTAGCGGCGTTTTTGTAAAGCTTAGTTAATCAACTTTCGGTAATATTTCCTCACCAAACCACTCTGTAAGTAAGCGCTTTTCGTAATTAAATGGCTCATCTCGGCCCATTTTAATTTTATCCATAAAGCCCATATCTTTGAGCTTTACATCACTTGCTGCACTTATTACCTCACCTTTATCATTGGTAAGTGAATAATTAAGTTTGAGTTGCGGAAAATAAATAGGCTTAACCACCCTGATTTCATTTATACCGCCATAGCGTACATCGCCAGCTAAATCGACATCAGTAATCTCTAGGCTAAGTTTGTAGTCTTTTGGCAATTGCTCTGCAAGTTTAGCAACATGCTCTTCAATACTGCTCGCTATATGCTTATGGTACGAAGCTTTACCTTGATTGGATTCGCGTACATCACGATAGTCTTTAAAATCATGCCATTTAATAGCCGACTCACCCGCATGGGCAAGTGCTGGTAGTGCAAAGCACATTAACATTGCGATTTTGTTTACTGGATTCATATCACTCTCCAAAAAGGTGCGCCGAATATTACATTATTGCAATTAGGGCATGCTCAGTATTAACTAACACCTAAATAACTGAGTTCATTTTAACAGCTGTTTATTAACTATAACTATAACTATAACTTAATCTTATGACATAAGTGTTATTTAAAGCGTTCGAAATGTAATCAAATATGTAAATCTAGCTTTTTTAAAATAACAGCGTATTTAAAGCAGATAATGCATGTAAAATATCGCAATTTATGGTGCAATCAACATTATTGATAAAAGGTATCCACGGAGCATTCATGACTATTTTAGTAACCGGTGGCGCAGGCTATATTGGCTCGCACACTGTTTTAGAACTTTTACAACAAAACAGTAATGTTGTTGTTATTGATAATTTAAGCAACTCATCATCAGAGTCACTTACGCGCGTTAAAAAAATTACCGGTAAAGAAGTAACTTTTTACCAAGGTGATATTCTCGATAAAGCATTTTTAGACTCAGTATTTGCTAAGCATACTATTGATAGCGTAATTCACTTTGCTGGCTTAAAAGCGGTGGGTGAGTCGGTTGTAAAACCAATTGAGTACTATCAAAATAACGTACAAGGTACATTAACACTAGTTGATGCGATGCGCGATGCGGGTGTATTTAAGTTAGTATTTAGCTCATCTGCAACCGTTTATGGCGACCCAGCAAGCTTACCTATTAAAGAAGACTTTCCTGTTGGTGGCACCACCAACCCTTATGGCACATCAAAGTTAATGGTTGAAATGATGTTGCAAGATATCGCAAAATCAGACGAGCGCTTTGCCTTTGCTATTTTGCGTTACTTTAATCCAGTAGGCGCGCATGAATCGGGGTTAATTGGCGAAGATCCGAACGGGATCCCTAATAATTTATTACCGTATATTTCACAAGTTGCCGTGGGCAAGCTCAAGCAACTAGCCGTATTTGGCGATGATTACGACACAGTAGATGGCACCGGCGTGCGCGACTACATTCACGTAGTCGACTTAGCTTTAGGACATTTAAAAGCGCTGAATAAAATTGCCACAAACACCGGTGCATTGGTTTATAACCTAGGTACAGGCAACGGTTATTCAGTACTGCAAATGGTGAATGCCTTTATTAAGGCCAGTGGGCAAGCAGTACCATATCAAGTGTCACCACGTCGTCCAGGCGATATAGCCGCTTGTTACGCAGCTCCTGAAAAAGCCCTGAATGAACTAGACTGGCAAGCGATGCGCGGTATCGATACTATGATGCAAGACACCTGGCGCTGGCAGTCAAATAACCCAAATGGGTATAAGTAGAAAACCATATACCTATAATCAATATGTCCCTATTTTTATAGGGGCATGTTAATTATGATTGGAGTAAGTCATTTATTTAATTCAATAAAGATATACGTGTTCAAATTTAAGCTCAGAGTTTAAGGTTTAGAGTTTAACCTAGAACCTAGCCCTGATTTACTTCCTAGTACGATTATTATTTTTACCAATTTTGCATTTCGACTATACGCGATTGCGTTCGTGCATATTCAAAGCTTAGTTTTTTACCTTGATACAAGGTGTCTATATCAGCCTGTGCATTTATAACCAGTAACTTATGGCAGTCATAAAACTCATCGACCAAAGCAATAAAACGTCGTGCTTCATCATCAAAAAAGTGCTCGTCTAGAGTTTGTTTTTCACGCTGGTAGCTGTCCTCTATACCGTGCACTATTACTTTACCGGTTGCTCCTACACCCATTTTTGGCACGTTTGCCACATATAACACAGAAAATTGCTGAGCTAAAAACATGTAATCGTTAGCACTTCGTGGGCCAGAGCACAACGCCATAAAATCAATCATTAAGGCATTTGCTGTTTTTAATAAATAAGGCAGCGCTCTACCGTGTACCGTGATATTGCCACAGTGCGATGCTTGCGGGTACTGCGTTAAAAATTTAGCTTTAAAGTCATTACTGGGTAAATTAATAAAGTAATGACTACTATTTTTACCATAACGAAAACGATGATCCTCCTCTCCCGCTACATTAACTATCTCGCAATAATTATTAATTAAATCTATGGTAGGTAAAAATCGTGCTCGCTGCAGGCCATTGTAATAAAGCTGCTCTGGTTTTGCGTTTGAAGTGGCCACCAACACTACACCTTGTTTAAATAATGCATCAAACAGCCGGGCCATAATCATAGCGTCGCCAATATCGCTAACAAAAAACTCATCAAAACATAGCACCCGAATATTTTTGGCCCAATTTTTAGCTATAATTATTAACGGATCTTTTTGCCCTTGTAACTGCCCTAACTGCTGGTGTACCTGCGCTATAAAGTGATGAAAATGCAGCCGCTGCTTTTTACTTATAGCAACATTGTTATAAAATAAATCCATTAGCATGGATTTACCACGCCCTACCGGCCCATACAAATACACACCTTTTATGAGTGGCGACTTTTGCCACCAGCTGTAGTGTATTTGTAATTGTTCACTAAGCGAATTAAGTGCCTGTACGGCATTATTTTGCGCAGCATCGAAGCTAAGATCGCCCGATGCAACCTTAGCTTGGTAAAGGCTTATTATTTGTGTGTCCTGCACTGTCATGGTATTTCACTATCCGTTATAATCGCGTCCATTGTAGCCGACTCAAAATGTGAACCCCAATGAAATTCCCTTGCCGCCTAGATAAATTTATTAGTCATTTAGCAGAGCTGCCACGCTCAAAAGCCAGAGCCAGCATTAAACGCCAAGCCGCACTCGTCAATGGTGAAGTGGTCACTGCTTTCGATTTTCAAATTAAGCAGCAAGACGAAGTCGTTTTTCAAGGTGAACAACTCGTATTTTTAGGTAAACGCTACTTCATGTTAAACAAACCCGTTGGTTATGTAAGTGCCAATAGTGATGAGCTACACAAAACGGTATTCGATTTAATTGACGAGCCAAATATGAGCGACTTTCACGTAGCAGGCCGCCTCGATATTGACACCACTGGCTTAGTTATCTTAACCAACGATGGCGACTGGTCGCATAAAATAACGTCTCCTAAAAACAATAAATTTAAAACCTACTTAGTAGAAACCCAAGAGCCCATTACTGACGAATCGTTAGAGGCACTGCGCGAAGGGGTACAATTACATAACGAAAAAGCTCTAACCCGCCCGGCAAAAGCAGAGCGCCTCGCTAATTACGGCTTACGTTTATCTATTTGTGAAGGTAAATACCACCAAGTTAAGCGCATGTTAGCCGCTGTAGACAACAAAGTGGTTGAATTGCACCGCGAACAAATTGGCAATATTAAACTAGACGAAAACCTAGCAGCGGGTGAATATCGCTTGTTAACAGCCGAAGAAATTAAACTGTAAAGAATTTTTTAGGCTTCAATCAAGTATTAATAACGAAAGATAAGGCAGCCTAAAAACACAGCACTTTTAACACAGATAACGAGCATAACAGAGCTTCGAGACTCTAATTTATTAAAAGGATATAACAGTGAAAGTATTAACCGTATTTGGCACCCGCCCAGAAGCGATAAAAATGGCGCCGCTAGTACATGCATTAACTAACGATAGTCGCTTTGAAGCTAAAGTTTGTGTAACGGCGCAGCATCGTGAAATGCTAGACCAAGTACTTGAGCTGTTTAAAATAACCCCTGACTACGATTTGAACCTGATGAAAGCGGGCCAAACATTACCAGAAGTAACCAGTCGTATTCTGCTAGAGTTAACGCCCGTACTTAAAGAGTTTAAGCCAGATGTAGTGCTTGTTCATGGCGATACAGCGACTACTTTTGCAGCAAGTCTGGCGGCTTATTATGAGCAAATCGCAGTAGGTCATGTCGAAGCAGGCTTGCGTACAGGTAATATTTACTCACCCTGGCCAGAAGAAGGTAATCGTAAATTAACCGGCTCACTTACAAAGTACCATTTAGCACCCACCGAAAATTCAAAAGCTAACTTATTAAAAGAAAACTACGCGGCTGAAAACATATCTGTAACGGGTAACACAGTAATTGATGCGTTATTAATGGTTAAACAACAAATTGAAAATGATGCAGAATTAAGCAATACACTCGCATCGCAATTCCCAATGCTTGATGAAAATAAAAAGCTTATATTGGTTACAGGCCATCGCCGTGAAAGTTTTGGTGGTGGGTTTGAGCGAATTTGCGAAGCATTAGCGCAAACCGCAAAAACTCATCCAAATACGCAAATACTTTATCCCGTGCATTTAAACCCGAATGTACAAGAGCCGGTAAAGCGCATTTTAAAAGATGTTGATAACGTACATTTAATAGAGCCACAACAATACCTGCCATTTGTATACTTGATGAATCGTGCTCATATTATTTTAACTGACTCTGGTGGCATTCAAGAAGAAGCACCAAGTTTAGGTAAGCCTGTATTAGTTATGCGTGATACCACAGAGCGCCCAGAGGCAGTTGAAGCAGGTACAGTGAAATTAGTTGGTACCGATGTAGCTAAGATCACCGCAGCATTAAATGAGTTGTTAACTGATGATGCTGCATATAAAACAATGAGTCGCGCTCACAACCCTTATGGTGACGGCAATGCATGCCAACGTATATGTGATATTTTAGCGCGTTAAAAGTTCATGGCACTAGGTTCTAGGCAATTTATAACGACGAGGCCTAATTGTAAATGCGTGCTTGGCTAATTAATTACTGAAACCTGAAACCTAATACCAGCTCTTAATTTTTAAGACTTTATTTGCACTAAATCAAAGCTCACCATACCTGGTACTATGGCTTGTAGGCGAGATTCAGTCACATCAAGGGCGTTTAAACATTCGCAGTATTCTGCAGCTTTTAGTTCGAGTTGGCGGGCTTTTTCTTGGAGTGATTTATCTATTTCTGATGAAATAATATCCATGCGTTGGCTCATGTCGTTCATTCGATCTTCAATATTACCTTCGCGCGATTTAAATGCATCGCCTAACGACATTAAAATAGCCCCGAGGGAGCCATGCACTGCCGAGTGAATTTTTTTGCTAATATCTTTAGTGAAAAAGTCGTCTATTTTGGAAAGTGATTGCGGCGCAATAAAGAAAAAGTCATCGCCGCGTTTAAACTTATCCATTAGCGCACGTTCAACGTACTGCAATTGCGTTTTAAGCACTTCTGATTCTTTATCTGTCATGCCTTCAACAACATGCTCAATTGCACTGAGCCCTAAATTAACGCCATCGGTGGCTAAGTTAACGAGCTCAGGAACAGTTTGACGAATACCGCTGCTAAACTGCTCAAGGACTTTACTTTCGTCATCACTTAAGTCAATCCAATAGCCACGGATAAACAATTGGTTATTATTATTAATTTGTACGCGGGTTTGGCCCTTATCAACAATGCGAATAATATCATCAGTAATGATTAAACCGTGACGAAGCTCTACATCACACTGCTTTTGCGCAAATACGTTATTGCTTAAAAGTGCTACAGACAACGCCAATATCGAACGAGATAAAAACGCCATAAACACCTCAAAATAGCCACAACAGAAGGCCGGTAGATTAACAAAAAAACAACTTTATGCAAGCAAAAGTAACACAATAACAAAGACAGCTCTGCGTATTGAACCTATGCAATGAGTAATACAAAAAACACCGCGTTTAAATTAAGCACGGTGTTTTTTAATTTCTTAGTTAAAAGCCTCCTGCTGCTTTATTGCTAAAAGCGATCCTTTTAAATTGGCGAACCTGGCGGGATTGGTAATGCTTTAAAGTTATCTGGCCAGCTACCTGTGGTTAAAAACAGGTTAACTTGTTCAGCTAAATATTGTTTAAACGCGCTTTCACCTATACTGGTGTTGCTTAGTAGTGAATTTTGTTCAAAGTCATCTTTTAGCTTAGTTAAATAGTAACGCAGTTGTGCTTGTACTTCTGGACTTACGTTATCGCTGGCCACTAAATCAGCCATTGTTTTAGCACTTAAAAATTGCACTCGCTGAGTGATCTTTGCCACCATGTTATTGGATGGCAATGCCAAAAAAACCTGCTTATAAAGCTGTAAAAGTAACTCATCTAAACTATAAAAATCATCACTGCGTGCTTGTTGTTGCGCAAGGCGATTTAAACGCTGTGCATTTAGTAATAACGATAAGCTATGCTGCACGGCAACTTCAGGTAGGGCCATAGCATCAAGGGTTAAACCGGTGCGCCCCACTATACTTTCACGCGTTCTAGACTCACCATACGCTTTAGGTGGAATAAGTGCGAGTATTGACTCTGGCAACACTAAATTACGGCCCTCAAGAGTGGTTAAAATAGCTTTAACCGCTTGTTGTTGCGCTTGCTTAGCAACCACTTGCGCGCCTTTTACAGGTTTATCACCGCGTACTTCGTACTCGTAATTTACTCCAGCAATTAATTTAGCCACCGCCTCTACTTGATAACGGTGAAATAAATACAAGGGCACCAGTTTTTCTTCTAATTGCGATAACGCCTCTCCCGTTTTTATATTATGAATACCAAATTGTGCGAGTGCTTGCTTACGCACTTCTAGTACTCTTAATAGCTCTTCGCTTGGTGCTGCGCCGTTATCCCACAAATGAGCCGTAGGATGCGCACCACCGGCAGCGCGTGCGTCGCTATCAGATATAAACTCGAGCCCTTTAGTGTTGTTTTCTTTTAAAATAGCCGCCAATGCTGCTGCTTCGTTTTGATTAGTAAAGTCGCTGTAGCCGTATTTAATAACTTGTGTATCCCACACGCCCATACCCGTAGCATAACCGCGTGACACATCAAGCTTGCCTTGTTCATCAAAGCTAAGCAGCGGATGCGGATAATCCATTACCGAGGCTCTATCGCCCACTGAAGCGGCAAAGTTATGAGAAACCCCCAAGGTATGCCCAATTTCGTGAGCACTTAACTGCCTAATACGATCAAGCGCCATGGCTTGTAGAGTTTTTGCTATTTCATTGCCGTTTAAGTAAGGCGCAGCCAGCGCTTCTGCAATTAAAATATCTTGGCGTACGCGCAGTGAACCAAGCGTTACATGCCCTTTTATTATTTCGCCGGTGCGCGGATCAATTACCGAACTGCCATACGACCAACCACGAGTAGCACGATGCACCCACTGCACTACGTTGTAGCGAATATCCATAGGATCAGCGTTTGTTGGTAGTACTTTTATTATAAATGCATTTTTATAACCCGCTGCACTAAACGCTTCATCCCACCACTGTGCACCTTCAAGCAATGCACTTTTTACCGGCTCCGGCACCCCAGGATCAAGGTAATAAACAATCGGCTCAATAGGCTCGCTAATAGGTAAACTCGGATCTTTTTTAGTTAACCGATGGCGCGGTATATATCGCACATACATAGACTCACCAAGTGCTGCAGCATAGTTTTTATGCTCAATACTCCAAAAACCCGATTGTGGATGGAAGTTGCGCGGGGTGTAGTTATCGTCTGGTAATTTAATTAGTGAATGGTGCATATGCACCGTTAACGAATAAGCGTCAGGGCTTATTTCACGCACAAACTTACCCGGTTGAGTACCGGCAAAGGTCAGCACAGCTTCAAGCTCTGTATTATTAATAAATGCTTTAGAGCGACTCATATAAACTGCACTACGCGATTCGTCTAGATTAAAGTTACCTTGTTTAGTCGCTGCCAGGGTACGATTTACACCGTGTACATCACTAAGTAAATACGGAGTGTAATCGATTAATAGCGCCCGCTTATTTTGCGCAACCACTTTAAAGCCCGCTAATATACTTGATGCAAACGCTTCATTAATACTTTGCTGCTCGGCTTTATTACTGGTATTTGCGCGATAGTAAGTATTTACAGCACGTAGCATTACTTTGTCGCCAAAGCGCTCAAATTGCACTAAGTGTGTATTACCAAGCTGCCCTCTATCGAGCCCTATATCGTTAGAGCCCAAGCCATTTGGCAAGCTTTGCTGTAGCAAAAATTGCTGCTCTAGTTTATCTACTTTTAAATAAACCTTGCCGTTTTCTGTATCGTAAAAAAATGAAAAATATCCCGGAAAATGATTCATCTTTCCAGTAAATTCATCAATAGACTTAATTGCTGCGTGCGCTTGAGTTATCATAGTGAGCAACACAGTAAAGAGAATGTAACCTAGTAGTTTTATTTTTTGCATAATCTTATCTTTGTTATTGGCGTTTTAAGTACGATTAGGTAACCCCATTATAGGGGGGAATTTAAACAATACAGTTATTTAAGACGAATTTCAGCGCTCCAAACTAATCCCTCTCACATTATGATTAGTTTAATCACGTTATCAGGAAAATAGAATGCGTAGACTTCCTCCAGTATTACTTGAAGATGGTTGCCCAAGAGAATTAATCTCTTTGATCAGAACTATTTTAGCCGCATGTAAAGAAATTTCATTTCGTGTTGGCCAAGGCGAATTATCGGGTGTATTAGGCTCAACACTTGACGAGAATATTCAAGGCGAAACTCAAAAGAAGCTTGATGTTTTAACCAACCAACTGCTTAAAGATATATTATTGGAATCGGGCTACGTAAAAGCCATCGCCTCTGAAGAAGAAGACTACACAGTTGCTGGTAATCCTGATGCAGAATATATTGTAGCGTTTGACCCACTTGATGGCTCATCAAACACCGACATAAACTCGTTAGTAGGTACTATTTTTTCAGTAATGAAAGCGCCTGAAGGCGCAGATCCTACTGACCAAAGTATTTTTATGCAACCGGGTATTAATCAAGTAGCGGCAGGTTATGTATTGTATGGCCCATCGACTATATTGGCGCTAACGACAGGTAAAGGCACCCGCTTTTTCACCCTAGATAAAACGCACGGCACCTTTTTATTAACTCAAGATTTTGCAAAAATACCAGCAGATACCAATGAATATGCTATTAATGCGTCAAACCAACGCCATTGGCAACCGGCTATGCAAAACTACATTAACGACCTTGTAGGTGGCGACACTGGCCCACGCGCTCGAAACTTTAATATGCGCTGGATTGCTGCAATGGTAGGCGATGTACACCGCGTATTAAGCCGTGGCGGGTTATTTACCTACCCAACCGATACCAAAAACCCAAGCCAGCCAAATAAGCTTCGTCTGCTTTACGAAGCAAACCCTATGGCCATGCTAGTAGAGCAAGCTGGCGGGATTGCGTCAACTGGCACCGAGCGTATTATGGAGATACAGCCTAATGCCATTCACCAGCGCGTAGCTGTAATTTTAGGCTCAAAAAACGAAGTAGAAACCTGCTTGGGATATCATAAGTAATAAATAGAAATACAAGGTTTTAGGTATCAGATTTTAGGCGAGAATTAAGCCAGCGCGGTGTTTAAGTTAACCGTAGATACAAGGCGGGGCTTTATGCCGCGCTTATTAAATTTATAAAATGCGCGAGGTAAACTCCCGCCTACGGTTCGGTATTTTATCAACACCTGAGATCTCGTACCTTTAATACTTGACTAAAAATCAGCCACGCTTTTACTCTTGTAAAAGCGTGGCTAATTTGGCGAGCTTTTCATAATTAAGCTCGCCCATTTGCTCACTGTTACTAAGTGCATAAATAACGCCCTCACATTCAGCGCAATCAATATCATCTCGCGCTTCAATCACATTCGCCCACAGTTCCAAATCATCAAGTGCTATTTCATTGTGTAAACAACGCTCAAACACATTTAGCATGATTGACGTACTTAGGGTAAATAATGGCTGTTTTGCTGCTGCCGCAGATACAATAACAGCAATAGCCTCGTCTTTTTCTGAGCCGAAGGTAATAAACTGCGCTAATGCTTTTTGTATATCCATAATATTGTTATTCTGCGCTCACCGTGATTTAAAAGTAAAATAATGACCCAAATTAACTGCCCCCAATGTAATGCTGCTCTTACCTGTAATGTGACTGACATATCAGCATGTTGGTGCAACGAGTTACCCGCTATTTTACCGTTAGATCTTAACGCTACAAGCTGTTTATGCCGTAACTGTACGCTGGCTAAAATAAACACTTACTTACAAAGCCTTTACTCGCAGCCGATTAAAATACAACTCGCGTTTGCTAAGCAATTTAAAAATAATGGAGAGCTGATTGAAGGGCTCGATTACACTATGCAAAACAGCTATATGGTATTTAGTAAGTGGTTTTTTTTAAAGCGTGGCACATGCTGTAAAAATGGCTGCAAAAATTGCCCGTATAAGTAATAGCAGGTGTTAGATTTTGATACGACCTCGATAAAGTAGATACGAGGTTTAAGTTTTGGGTAGCTGGTTGGGGTTTTATACCTCGCTTTTTTTAATTAAAAAGCACGAAATAAATTCGCATCTACAGGTTTGGTGTTTGTCGTTAGCGGAGTTTTTCAAGTTAGTCGTCGCATCTACGAAAGAGCAGTGTTCAGCTAAAAAGCTAAACTAATTTAGTGTTTAATTAATGCCTGATCTCTTCTCATTTACGCTCATTATCTTCTCCTTGTGCAAAAAGTGTTTAAGTGAAATATTCACAAAGAGCATAAGAGACGCTGCGCTTTAGAGGAGTAATTAGTTATGGCTAAGGGCTATGAGTTAAGGCAACGAGCAATATGGTGTAATCTATTGCTTTTGTTTGCTCATTGGCTTCTCATTGTGCAAGTAGGCTTTATATTTTTAAGCGATATTAGATGAATGCGAAGTGAATTTGCACGCAGGGCCGGTATTTAGGTTTAGCGCGGTGTTTGTTACAGGATCGTTTTTACTAATAACTCACCGCGGCTTTATCTACTCTTTATTTTCTTCCCCATTCACTCCATGAACCGTCGTAAACACTTAAGTTAGCGTAACCGCACTCATCAGCAAATAACGCTAATATGCAGGCGGTTATACCCGCGCCACATGTAAATTGTAGTTTTTCTGCATTACCGACTAGGGCTTTAAATTGCTGCTGTATTTCGCTAAGTGACTTAGCCTCACCACTGCACAATAATTCGCTATAAGGTAATGAAAGGCTATTAGGAATATGGCCGCTGCGCATATCAGCACGGGGTTCAGGGTCTTCGCCTGTAAAGCGTTTATGTGCACGCGCATCGAGTAATACTATGGCCGGATCATCAATTGCGTTTTGTACCTGTTGCTTATTAATAAAATAACCCGCTTTATAACGTGCAAAAAAATTACCATTATGTTTTGCCTTGCTATAGCCTTGCTGTACCGGGTAGCCACTCTCAAGCCATTTACTTAGCCCACCACTGAGCACTTTTACATTATCAAAGCCCATAGATTTTAGCATCCACCATGCCCTAGCTGCGCTAAACAAGCCCTCATCTTCATAAATAACAATGTACGAATCGTGGTTAACGCCTGCCTTTTGCATTACTTGAGTAAATTGCGTTTCGCTACGCAAAGTATTAGGTAATGGGTTAGAGCGATCTGCTAGTTCATTTTTAATATCAAAGCGCTGCGCGTTAGGCAGCATAGCTATTGGAGAGTACTCCCCAATAAAGGATGCGCGCAACATCCCTGCATCAAGAATAACGAGTTTAGCTTGCTCTAAACGCGCATATAACCATTGTGTGCTGACTATATTTTTCATTTTTTACCAAATTTGAAGGCATGCAATAACTATATTTTGTTAAAGTCTGCTTATAAATAAAATTTAGGCTGGTTACAAATTAGAAAAATGCTAAAATAGCTGCTTTGATATTTCTAAATAGAGTAAAAATTATGTCAATCCCTTTTTACATTATCAACATGCAAGGCTGTGAAGAGCGTTGGGAAGCAACTCAAAAGCAACTAACCAACTTGCATTTAACGGCTGAACGCTTTGAAGCTACCATTGGCAAAAATCTTAGTGAGCAAGAGATCCTCAACTGGTATTGCCCGAAAAAAAATAAAAAACGCTACAACCGCGATCTGACATTGGGTGAAATTGGATGCTATGTTAGCCATATGCGTATTTGGCAAAAAATAGTTGATGAAAATATATCTTTTTGTGTCGTATTAGAAGATGATCTCTCCATTAAGGCTTCACTTAAAGATGTTGTTGATGTAGCGATTAAATTAAATAATTGGGATTTAATAAAGCTATCAAATGACCGAAACTTTCCATTTATAGACAGTGCTATATTAGAAAATAATCTAACAGTAGGCAACTATAAAAAAGCCCCTAACGGTACTCAAGGCTACATCATTACATTAAGCGGCGCTAAAAAGCTACTGCAAAGAAAGCCATTTTTTAGACCTGTAGATGTCGATATACAATTTCACACAGAAGTAGGGCTAAATATGATTGGCATAAAACCCTACCCAATTGCCGAAGATCGAAGTTTTATTAGTGAAATATCAACTATGAATGGCGGTAAACACTCTAACCACAGTACATTCATCAGAAATTTAATCCACAGATCGAGTATTTATAGGCAAAGACAGTATAAAACAGCAGATCTTTCTAGCATTATTGGTAAATAATAAAAGCGCCATCTCATTTTTCGCAATGTTCGATTACATTTTAATAATATTGCTCCGTAACAGCGCCATTTTCGATATTATTTTATTTTGTACCGGATGGGGTATACTTTGCTCGTCCATCGCATTAATTAGCAGATCGACTACATGATTAAAATCTTTTTCATTAATATTCATGCCGGTATGAATAGCAACCATAGAGTCGCCTTTATACTCACACGGGCCGTTTGTTAGCGCGCATAAGTGGCTTATAAAGCCTTGGCGAAAATGAGTAATGTTACTGTGCTCAAAATAGTGAAACACTTGCCTGTCATTACCTATTTGATAAATAAAGCTATCCACTAGGGGCTGTTGATCTTTGTAGTACATATATCAATCAGCCCACATTGGTAGCCACATCATAGTAAATGCTAAAGCG
>NZ_JBEONZ010000037.1:0-32670 GCF_040308705.1 Pseudoalteromonas sp. 19-MNA-CIBAN-0066 | reverse complement strand
TTGTCAGCCTGAGCCAGACATAGAACAATTATTGCCTTGGAATATCAATATCTAGGTGATGATCACCGGACGT
Organism: Pseudoalteromonas sp. 19-MNA-CIBAN-0066; assembly: GCF_040308705.1. Taxonomy (NCBI): domain Bacteria; kingdom Pseudomonadati; phylum Pseudomonadota; class Gammaproteobacteria; order Alteromonadales; family Pseudoalteromonadaceae; genus Pseudoalteromonas; species Pseudoalteromonas sp. 19-MNA-CIBAN-0066. The sequence continues at coordinate 32,597 of NZ_JBEONZ010000037.1, read as the reverse complement.
TTACTATCTAGGTGATGATCACCGGACGTTTACAGAGTAAATGAGTAGACATAAAACACATTGTTCTTGGCTTTGTTATTTTTTTAAAAGCGCAGCGTCTCATACTCTCTTTGTGAATAAATGGGCTTAGATGTTTTTGTATAAAGAGCAGAAGGTGTGAAAGTATACAAACAGGTTTTAGCGCATTACGCCAGTAAGTTGCTTGGCTGCAAAATAATATCTGGCTTAAACTTAATTTGTAGATGCAGAGCTAACTCACGTTAAAAACTAAAGTTTAAGCATAAAAAAAGCCGCATAAATGCGGCTTTGGGGTTTAGTCTCACTTCACTTTGGGCGTGTCTCCAAAATTTAGTGAATACGTTACCAAGGAACTGTTTTACTTAAATAGCCAATTACTTAGATAGACTCTAAAGCAATTTTAACCATTTCGTTAAATGTGCTTTGACGCTCGTCAGCAGGAGTTGCTTCGCCAGTGATCACATGATCACTTACTGTGAATAATGCCATTGCTTTTGCGCCATATTCGGCTGCAACGCCATATAAACCGGCTGTTTCCATATCAACAGCAAGCACACCTAATTTATCTAAATCTTTATAAAAAGTGTCGTCGGCTTGATAAAATGTATCGGTAGTAAATACGTTACCTACTTTTGCTTTAATACCAAGATCTTTTGCAGCATTTACGCCGTTTAAAAGCAGGTCAAAGTCAGCAATTGCTGCAAAATCAGTACCGCGTACACGGGCACGATTTACATTTGAATCGGTACATGCACCTTGTGCAAAAATAACATCGCGTATTTTAACGTCGCTACCAATACCGCCACACGTGCCAATACGAATCAGGTTTTTAACCCCAAAAGTAACAATTAGCTCACGCGCATACAAAGACATTGATGGAATGCCCATGCCCGATCCCATAATGCTTACAGGCTTACCTTTGTAAGTGCCTGTAAAGCCAAGCATGTTACGTACACTGGTTACTTGTTTTGCGTCATCTAAAAAGTTTTCAGCAATATATTTTGCACGTAGCGGATCGCCTGGCATTAATACTGTTTCGGCGAAATCACCTACGTTTGCATTGATATGCGGAGTACTCATTAATCTTTCCTTTTTATTTAGATGTAGTTAGCTTATCTATAAAGCCATCACCGTATTCAAGCGCAGGTAAGTTAAACCATTGTGCTAAGGTTTGACCTATGTCTGCAAAACTATTGCGCTCACCAAGTGGGGTGTCGCTCATACCCGGTTGGTAAGCAATTACTGGTACGTATTCACGGGTGTGCTCAGAACCTGGAAAGGTTGGATCGCAGCCATGATCGGCAGTAATAATTAGTAAATCATCGGCTTTAAGTGCGTTTAATATAGTTGGCAAATAATCGTCAAACTCTTTTAACGCTTTTGCATACCCAACAGGATTACGACGATGACCAAACATTTCGTCAAAGTCGACCAAGTTAGTAAATATTAAGCTGTGATCGGGCGCACTTTGCATTAATTCGTTGGTTTTTTTCAGCAAGTTTATTAACTCTGGTGCTTTATGCTTTTGGGTAATACCTTGATGCGCGTATATGTCTGAAATTTTGCCAATACTTATTACTTCGCCACCGTCTTTTGCTAGTACGTCTAGCAATGTAGGGGCTGGCGGTAATACCGAGTAGTCACGGCGATTGCTGGTACGGGCAAAATCTTGATTATTTGAACCCAAAAATGGCCGCGCAATCACTCGTCCTATATTCATTTCATCAAGTAGCGACCGTGCAGTTTCGCAAACCTGATAAAGCTTTTCTAGGCCGAATGACTCTTCATGCGCGGCTATTTGAAACACGCTGTCAGCTGAGGTGTAACAGATAGGTTTACCTGTTTTAACGTGCTCTTCACCTAGCTGCTCTAAAATAGTGGTTCCTGATGCATGGCAGTTACCTAATATGCCTGGGATACCGGTACGAGCAATAAGCTCGTCAATAAATTCTTGTGGGAAGCTTGGCTGAGTTTTAGGAAAATAACCCCAATCAAATAAAACGGGTACTCCCGCCATTTCCCAATGGCCTGATGGCGTATCTTTACCGCTCGAAAGCTCTTTAGCGTATCCCCATGCACCTTGCGATGCTGAACGGTTTGACACTAAACAAGGCTCTTTACCGGCCGCTTCGCAGGCATCAATTAACCCTAACTTTGATAAGTTTGGTAGCGATAATGCTGTGCCTGTTTCGTCATAATATGCTTTTAGCAGATGTGCTAAAGTATTTGCGCCAATATCACCAAATTTATCTGCATCTGGTGCTGCACCAATACCTAAACTGTCTGCCATTAGGATAATTGCTCTTGCCATTGTGACCTCCCGTTATTCAATATGGTTACTTTATCTGCTCTTCGATTTTTACGCACAGGACATAAGTCCTGTTTCATATAACCTAAACATTATAAATTTACGTCCTTAAGCGAAGCAAAAGAGATTAATCGTGTCTTTTTTGCTATTGTGATCTACCAACAATATATCTTCCTGTGTGGGTGAGAACTTTAGTGACACGAACTATTATAGCCATTGCTGGCGCATCAGCGTCGGGTAAATCTCTTTTTAGCCAAACAATTTACAATGAATTGGTTAATGAACTTGAACCAGGCGCTATCGCCATTATCGAAGAAGATGCTTATTATAAGGATCAGTCGCATTTACCGTTTGCACATCGTACGCAAACTAACTACGACCATCCTGATGCATTTGAATATAAGTTAATGCATGAGCATTTAACACAACTTCGTAACGGCCACGCTGTAGAAGTACCTATTTATGATTACGCACAACATACTCGCAGCGAAACAACGCGGTATGTAACTGCAGCTAAAATATTAATCGTAGAAGGCATTTTACTACTTAGCGATAAAGCGCTTAATAAAGAATTTGATATTAAGGTGTTTATAGACACTCCCTTAGACATTTGCTTAATGCGTAGAATGCAACGCGATATGGAGCAAAGGGGCAGAACATTACAATCTGTTGTTGAACAATACCAAGCAACTGTTAGACCGATGTTTTATCAATTTATAGAACCGTCAAAGCATAATGCAGATCTAGTTGTCACTCGAGGCGGCATGAATCGCGTTGCGATTGATATAATAAAAAGTAAAATCAAACATATTCTTCAAGAATAGTAACGGGAAACATTTGTATGACAACTTTTATGAGCGTAGTTGGCATGTTTGTGCTGCTAGCTATTGCATTTGCGGCGTCAACTAATCGCAAAGCTATAAAGCTTAGAACGGTAGGTATCGCATTTGCGATGCAAGTAATTATTGGTGGTTTTGTATTATTTTTTGATGCAGGTAAAAATGCATTAGCAAGTGTATCTTCCGCTGTTTCATCGGTTATTGGTTTTGCTAACGACGGTATAAGCTTTTTGTTTGGACCTTTAGCATCGCAAGATACATTAGGATTTATTTTTGCTATTCAAGTACTGCCGGTAATTGTATTTTTCTCTGCGTTAGTGGCCGTGTTATATCATTTAGGCATTATGGCGTGGGTTATTAAGATTTTAGGTGGCGGCTTGCAAAAGCTGTTAAAAACCTCACGTACTGAATCACTATCGGCCACTGCTAATATTTTTGTTGGTCAAACAGAAGCACCGTTAATTGTTAAACCCTTTATTGCCACTATGACCAAATCGGAATTATTTGCCGTAATGGTAGGTGGTTTGGCAACGGTAGCAGGCTCTGTTATGGCCGGTTACGTAATTATTGGTATTGACCTTAAGTATTTAATAGCAGCTAGCTTTATGGCGGCTCCTGGCGGCTTTTTAATGGCCAAAATGATTGTGCCAGAAACCGAAACGCCTAAAGACAATTTAGCTGACTTAGATTTAGATGATGAAAAGCCCGTTAACGTTATTGATGCAGCCGCATCGGGTGCTGCAAGTGGTATGCACTTGGCACTAAACGTAGGTGCAATGCTACTTGCTTTTGTAGCATTAATTGCATTGTTAAACGGTTTATTAGGCGGTATTGGCGGCTGGTTTGACTACCCGACATTAACGCTGCAAGAAATTTTAGGTTATGTATTTGCGCCTGTTGCATGGTTACTTGGTGTGCCATGGAATGAAGCAATACTAGCCGGTAGCTTTATTGGTCAAAAGTTAGTAGTGAATGAATTTGTTGCTTACTTAGACTTTATAAATTATCGCGATACGTTAAGTGCGCACACTCAAGCAATTGTTACTTTTGCACTGTGTGGCTTTGCTAACTTATCATCGATAGCCATTTTACTAGGTGGATTAGGCGGTATGGCGCCTAGTCGGCGAAAGGATATCGCTCGCTTAGGGCTCAGAGCAGTGTTAGCAGGATCTATGGCTAACCTTATGAGCGCCGCAATTGCTGGATTTTTCCTCTCGCTAGCTTAGAAACTTAATGAGATGAACCACTGTTGCAAAACAATAGGATAGTGCTTTAAGGGGTTAAAGCTCTATCTGACTTGAACGATACTTCATCAAGGGCCGCAAGGCCCTTTTATCGTTTTGGGCTTATAAATTGGCTTATAATGAGCTTAAAGGCTAATCTTTGAATCATATAATAAAATAAAGAACCACCTGCCAACCACCGCCTTTAAACACTAAAATGGTATTCACCAGCAACCAGAGATCAACATCAGATAACAGTCCCCTGTCATAAGCGTAATATAAAGCAGTAAAAAGCGTGCGAGATAAACTCCCGTCTACTTCCATAACCATTAACTTGGGTGGGATTATAACTACTCGCTAATAATTAAGAAGTTGATAGTTGACTGGCAGACAGCTCAAGCCTGAGTGCTGTCCCTTTTCGTATTTACAGCTAAAGCTAAACATTGAGCTTGCTTAGTTACTCTATTGAGCTTGCATCAAACACCTGACGCCTAAAACATGAAATATAAACCTGTTTTTACCTCATGCTGGCATTTCATCTCTAGGGTTTAAATCACTACTTTGTGATCTCATCACCTTTTACAAATACGTTTTTCGTACTACGAGCATGTGGCAGGTAACAAGCTACTCGCCCAGGGTAAGTTTATACCCAGCATCGAAAACACAGCAAAAAGCGCGAGGTAAACTCCCGCCTACTTTCGCAGCCATTAATTTGGATGGGGTTCTAACTGCTCGCTGATAGTTGATTGGTTAATTGATAGTTGATTGATAGTTGATTGATAGCTCAAGCCTGAGCGCTGCCTTTTGCATTTACGGCTAAAGCTATACACATTGAGCCTGGCACCTGTATTTTATATAAAATTGCATTCAAAAAATCGGCACAGAGTTTGGCTAGTTAAGTTTAATGCGTTGAAATACAATACTGAAGGGGGAGTTACCGAGGAATACCAAATTTTAGGCACAAAAAAAGCGCCTTAAGCGCTTTTTTCATTTTACTTAAAAAGTAAAATTATACAGCTGTGATGTTATCAGCTTGTGGACCTTTTTGACCTTGTGAAAGAGTGAACTCTACACGTTGGCCTTCAGCTAAAGTTTTGAAACCTTCGCTTTTGATTGCTGAGAAATGTGCGAAAACGTCTGGGCCATTTTCTTGCTCGATGAAACCAAAACCTTTAGACTCGTTAAACCACTTAACTGTACCTGATACGATGTTTGACATTGTAATATCCTGATATAAAAATAAAAATATGCTCATATGAGCGGGTATAGCAAAAAATGAGATGGTACTTTAAAAACTTCAGGACGGTACTACAAGTATTACTTATACAACATCGAAATGGAGATTTATAGATTACATACTTTCTTTCTAGCTGCGGCCCACTATATAGAAGTTTTAATTTGTGTCAAGCTTATTATTTAAATAGTTTTAAAATAATAAACCTTGTTTAGATTAGTTAAGGGTCTTTCAGTTACTCTATTAAATTAGCAATAACGCTACGGTTACGACCATGCTCTTTTGCATAGTAAAGTGCGTTATCGGCTTTTTTAAATACTTGCTCAATATTAGTGCCGTGCTCTGGGTAACTAGCAATACCTATTGATATGGTTATGTAACCAACTGTATCTATATGTGACGACTCAACTGCAAGGCGCAACCTTTCAGCTATTTTAAATGCACCTTCACTGTTTTGATTAGGTATTACAAGTACAAACTCTTCGCCGCCAATGCGCGCAACAATATCGTCTTTGCGAGCAATACTTTGAATAAGCACGGTTAATGCTTTGAGTGTTTCATCGCCTTTGTCATGGCCATATGTGTCATTTACGCGTTTAAAAAAGTCGATGTCTATTTCTAAAATGGTAAATAACGTTTGTTCGTGGATTAGTTTATCAAGCCATACTTTTAAGCTTCTGCGATTATGAAGCCCCGTTAGAGGATCTGTTTGTGCATCGTGGCGTAACTGCCCTATTTGCAGCTGTAAAATACTTTCGCCTTTTAACATTGCTACTTTTAATTGCTGACTTTCAAAATACCATGACTTAACTTTTTTCAGCTCACTTTCATGGTTCAATTCATCAGTTCTATTTGCAATATCAGCTAGTCGCTTAAGTGGCTTAGAAATAAAATGCGCAAACAAGCCGATTAAAATAAAAATAATAATAACGATAGGCAATGTACGTTTTATCACTGCAATTATTAATGTGTCTAACGAGCTTAACGTTACTTTTATAGGGCGTTGCGCAATAATCCCCCAGTTGGCCAGTTTTACTGGGGCGTAACCTGCAAGCATATGAATATTTTGGCTGTTATTTATATGAGCGATGCCATCATTACCCATAAGCACCTGATTAATAACTTTATTATTAGCTAAAAAAGTACCTATGCGTGCAGAGTCAGGATGATAAAGAATACGCTTTTTAGTATCAACCACATAAATATGTGTTCCTCCCTCAAAATAATGATGCTCCAACAGGTCATTTAATATACTGCGCTCTTTTAAATATAATGACCCACCTATATACCCTAAATAGTCACCTTTACTAGAAAAGAGCGGATGTGAAATAAACACAATTAAATTACCTGATTTAGACATATAAGAGTCGCTGATCAACGGGCGACGCTCTTTAAATGCCTGTGTTGCGCCTGGTGACGATAAGGGTTGGTCAATAATCAGTGGTAGCTCGGGGGAGGTTGCGCTAATGATGCCGTATTTGTTTATAATAACGGAGTTAAAGCTGTTTGTTTGTCGATTTAAGCGCGTGACCTCTGCTTGTAATAGCGTGTTGTCATCTATGTTTTGTTCTATTTTTTTAGCTGAATAAGCCAGTTGTTGCATGGCTGACTCTAAAAAGTTATTCGTTGCCGATGCTAATTTATTAGCATAAGCAAAGTTGCTTTTTAGTGTATTACTCATTAGCTGTTCTTTTTGCACTTGATAAGTAGAATAAAAACTACTCACCAAGGTACTTAATGCAGCTAAGAGTACTAACAAAAAAATAAGAAACCGAAGGTTTAAAGCCGATAGCAATTTATTGAGCAAGCGATTATCGTCCACAGTACAAAGCTAATCAGCTTGCACTTATAATTCATACATAAAGCTAGAAATAATACTTTCTTTATGCTTTAAAATCCACATTTGTTATAAAATTGTTACATTTAAATTGTGTTATTAAAACTTTTAGATTGCGAATTTTCGCCTAAATAAAGTGCTTTATGTAAGCGCCTATTCAGCTTTAAAAATCAATAAGACTTAAACGTACCGCTATTGCGTATCTGCTTTGCAGTTGCACTAAAAAATAGATAAGCTGCATGCACTTATCTATTTTATTTAGCTTTGGAGTGTGTTTTGCTAAATAAGTATGCTGTATCGTCTATTGCTTTTTTAATCGGGTGTTTAATGCCATTACAATCTTCTATAGCTCAACCTGCGCTTACGCTTGAACAACAACTTGGCCAAAAGCTATTACTCGACTTTCGCTATTTTTGTCACCAAGGTGCAAGCAAACAGTGCCGAACGCCAATGACTCAATTACCCAATGAACTGGCAAACGCCATTAGTAAATACAATATTGGCGGGGTGATTTTATTTTCTGAAAACACCCAATCTATTGAACAAATAATTACCCTTAACCAACAATTACAACATGCTGCAAGTAAATCGAGTTCGGCATTACCTTTGTTTATTTCGGTTGATCAAGAAGGCGGCCGTGTTGCACGCCTACCGCGCGATGTAGCAACCTCGTTTACCGGTAATATGTCGATTGGTGCTACTTTTGAAAAACACGACAGTTATTTTGCCGCGCAAACCGCTAAAGTAATGGCCACCGAGCTAAGTGCTTTGGGTATTAACGTTAATTATGCGCCTTCAATCGACGTAAATATGAACCCAGATAACCCCGTTATTAATGTACGCTCGTTTGGCGAGGATCCTAAGCGCGTTGCAACTTTAGGTGCAGCTCAAGTTGCTGGATTTGAAAATAACGGCATTATTAGTTCGCTTAAACATTTTCCGGGCCACGGCGACACTAACGTAGATAGCCATACGGGCTTACCTAGAGTTAACCATGCAAAAGAGGTTATTTACCAACAAGACCTAGCCCCTTTTAAACAGATTATTGCCACGCAAAGCCCTGGCATGATCATGACCGCACATATTCAGTACCCTGCGCTTGATAGCAGTACCTTTACCAGTGTAGATGGTAAAAGCATGATTAAACCCGCAACTATGTCGCGTAAAATAATTACTGACATTTTACGCCATGAGCTTAATTATAATGGCGTAGTAGTAACCGATGCACTTGATATGGCTGGTATTAGTCACTTTTTCAATCCTACTCAAGCGGTTATAAACACCTTTGCTGCAGGGGTCGATATTGCCTTAATGCCAATAGAAATTCGCAGCATAGATGACTTAACCAAACTTGATCAGCTCATTAAAGATTTAGTCGCTGCAGTTAAGTCTAAGCAACTTAATCAGCAAGAAATAACTGAGTCGGCGCAGCGTATTACAACGCTTAAAAGTAAGTTTAAACTTAACACCAGTTTTAATGCAATTGATGCGCTAGTTAACGCCAAGCACGTTATTGGGAGTAAAGCGCATCGCAATATTGAAGCACAACTAGCGGTAGAGGCTATTACACAAGTTAAAAACACTCACAATACACTGCCACTTACACTTAAAGCCGGGCAACATGTTCATATTATAATGCCCGACACCCGCAAATGCATGGCACTACAACAAGCCCTGCAAAGCATTAGTAAACATACGCTTAACTATACTTGTAGCAGCTTGCAAGGCTTTGATCCGCAACAAGCGCACACAGACATTAATAAAGCCGATGTTGTTATAGCGGGCAATGCAACGCCAAATCAAAGTGCGGTAGAAATTGGCGGTATGGATGATTTAAAAAACGATCCTCAATTTGCACTTAGCAACGCACAGCAACCAAAAGCACTTGAGTCGTTATTAAAAGTGGCCAAAAAGCAAAATAAAAACACGGTATTTATTAGCCTAAGAGCGCCTTACGACATTGCTGAGTTTAGCGATTATGCGCATGCTGTACTTGCATCATATGCCTATAATATTGATCACGATAAAAACGATATTGTAACAGGCCCCGCATTTACCGCTTTAGCACACGTACTGTTAGGCAAATTGCCAGCTAATGGCACTTTGCCTGTAACAATAAAAAAGTAAGGAGAACTTAAATGCTATTAAATTGCGATTTAGGTGAAAGCTTTGGTGCTTGGAAAATGGGCTTAGATGAAGAGGTTATGCCGCACATTAATATGGCTAACATCGCTTGTGGTTTTCATGCGGGTGATGCTGATGTAATGGCAAATACGCTCAAGCTGGCAAAACAGCATAAGGTACAAATTGGCGCTCATCCTAGCTACCCAGATCAACAAGGTTTTGGCAGACGATCTATGGCGCTAAGTGCAAGCGAGCTTACAAATTGTCTGCACTATCAAATTGCTGCGCTAGAAGGTATGGCCAAAGTACAAGGCTTAAGCCTTAGTTATGTTAAGCCCCATGGCGCACTTTATAACGATATGATGCTTAACGAGCAGCTTTTAACTAGCGTAATGAGCGCGGTAGCACACTACCCTAGCCCATTAAAATTAATGATTTTAGCAACGGCTGATGCTAAAAAACATCAAAAAATGGCCGACACTTTAGGGGTAAAATTAATATTAGAAGCCTTTGCCGACAGACAATACACCGACGAAGGGCTTTTAGTGTCAAGGCAGTTAGCAGGTAGTGTGCATAACGAGCAAGCTTTAATTGAGCAAGTAAAGCAACTGTTAGCTGATGGCAGCGTAACTACGCGTTCAGGTAAAAAGTTAATTTTAGATGCCGATAGTTTATGCGTTCACGGCGATAACCCTGCCGGTATTGCACTCATTCAACAAATAAAGTTATTGTGTAAACGTTAAATCATTATTTAATATGTTCAGTTGTAAACCCCCTTTACAGCTGAACCGTTTTACAGATTCAGTCTACCCACGCAATTACTTCATCACCCTAGCTATAATTTTTAAACTCTCTAACATATAACCATTATTATTAACAACCACAGGGATTTGAAATGAAAACATTTTTTGCGCTTAGTCTATTAATAAGCACAGGTAATCTTGCCTTTGCCAATAGCAGTACCCTACAGTTAGAAGATGTATTTACGCTTGAATACGCCAACCAGCTAGACATTACCAAAGACGGTAAAACAGTTTATTTTGTACGTAACAGAATGGATATAAAAACCGACCGTAAAATAGGTAATATTTGGACAGTAGATTATAAAACACGACAAATTCAACCGCTTACTTCTGGCGTACATATGGATCATTCGCCAAAGTTGTCGCCAGACGGCTCTCGTTTAGCGTTTATTTCAAACCGTGACGGTAGCAACCAAATTTACATGAAATGGCTTAAAACTGGCGCGGTTAGCAAAATAAGTAACCTTACAAGTACGCCAAAAGCGCTAAGCTGGAGCCCAGATGCTAAGCAACTCGCATTTAGTATGTTTGTTGCCACCACATCAAGCTCACCCATTAACTTACCTGGTAAACCTGAAGGCGCTACTTGGGCAGAGCCAGCTAAATATATTGACGATGTGTATTATCGTGCTGATGGTGCTGGTTACGCTAAAAAGGGCTTTGAGCAATTATTTATTATTGACGCAAATGGCGGCAATGCTAAACAGCTCACCTTTGATGAATTTAATAACGGCGGCGAAGTTAGCTTTAGTAAAGATAAAAAAGCGTTATATTTTTCGGCTAATAGGCATAACAATTACTTGTTAAAGCCAACTAACAGCGAAGTATATAAACTTAATTTAATTACGCTTGAAGTAACCGCTGTAACCGATAGAAACGGCCCCGATCGCCAACCTCAAGTATCGCCTAATGGCCGCTACCTTGCGTATACCGGTTACGATGACAAACAAACTAATTACGAAAACACCCAATTGTATATTCGCGACTTACGTTCGGATAAAACAACTAATTTAACTGCTGACTTAGACCGCAGCGTAGCTAAAATAAAGTGGAGCGGTAACTCTAAAGGCATTTACTTTAGTTACGCTGATCAAGGGCAAACTACGTTAGCGTACCAACCTCGTAGCGGTTCACGTAAAGTTATTACCGAAAAAATTGGCAGCGTTTCGTTTGGTCGTCCTTATTCTGGTGGCGACTTTGATGTGAGCGAAGATGACGAAATTGTGTTTACCCTAGCCGACACGCAGCGCCCTGCCGATGTAGCGGCAATTAAACGTGGTAAAGCACAGCGCTTAACAAGTTTAAATGACAACTCGCTGGGGCATAAACAACTAGCCAAGGTAGAAGAGCTATGGCTTAAATCGAACCACGATCAACTGCCAATTCAAGCTTGGGTAGCCTACCCGCCTGGTTTTGACAGTAATAAAAAGTACCCATTAATTCTTGAAATTCATGGTGGCCCGGTAGCCAATTACGGCCCGCACTTTAGCGCCGAGGTACAATTATATGCGGCTAAGGGGAACGTTGTATTGTATATGAACCCTCGCGGGAGTGATTCTTACGGCAAAGAGTTTGCACAAACTATTCATCATAATTACCCAAGTAACGATTATGACGACTTAATGACTGGAGTAGATGCTTTAATTGCCAAAGGTTTTATTGATGAGTCTAAATTGTTTGTTACCGGTGGCTCTGGTGGCGGCGTACTTACCGCGTGGATAGTTGGCCATACCGATCGTTTTGCCGCAGCCGTGGTTGCTAAACCTGTAATTAACTGGATCAGTTTTGTACTAACTGCCGACTTTTACCCGTTCTTTGCTGACTATTGGTTTCCGGGTAAGCCGTGGGATCATATAGAACATTATATGAAACGCTCGCCTATTAGTTATGTCGGCAATGTAAAAACACCCACTATGCTACTAACCGGTGAATCTGATTTCCGTACACCGATTTCAGAAACTGAACAGTTTTATCAAGCATTAAAGCTACAAGGTGTTGAAACCGCTATGGTACGTATTCCCGATGCATCACATGGTATTACCGCTCGTCCGTCTAATTTAATGGCTAAAGTTGCCTATATTCAATGGTGGTTTGATTACATACGAATAATTAGCTAACACATCTAATAAATACTTTTATCATTATGGACATTGAATTATAATCTAAATATAGAATAAAAACGAGATTTAGGCTAATGGCTGTACTTGAAATAGTCAATCACAAACAAATGTCTTTAAATCCCAATGGTGAATGGAAAGCTCTGAATGATTCTAGGTCTAACGCCATTCCTCAAATTTTTTTTAATGATGGTGAACCATGGTTGGCAGCGAATAAATATGCATTCTATATGCTGAATAGTATTTCTGGTAATGACCCAAAAACGATCACATCAAAAATGAACCATCTGAAAGCTTATGCAAGCTGGCTAGAGGAAAACCAGATTGATTGGAGGCACTTTCCTAAAAAGCAAAAAGATAGATGTCTTTTTAAATATAGAGGAGATTTAATTGAAGCTCGTGATTCAGGTGAATTAGCTCCAAGCACAGTTACAACTAGAATGGGTGCAGTCATACAATTTTATCGTTATGCGCAGTTAGAAAACCTCTTAGATTCTTCGTCTCCTTTATGGAATGACAATATCAAAACGCTGCATTTTTATACAACGGTCGGATTCTCTAGAACTATGTCAGTTCTAAGCAGCGAGTTATCAATTCCAAATAGAACAACTAAACGGGAGGGTCTAGAAGATGGCCTTTTGCCAATTACCGAAAAAAACAGAGATTTACTCCTTAACTTTCTGTTTAAAAATGAACAAATTGAACTGTTTTTAATGTGTCTGATTGGCTTCTATACTGGTGCAAGAAGTGAAACGATTAGAACGCTAAAAATATCATCACTTGAAAATGCATCCAATGACTCATCTTCAGAGAGAATGAAGAAGGTAGCCGTTGGTCCAGGAACAGGTATCAAAACTAAGAACAATGTATCAGGTCAAATAACCACTCCTGACTTTCTACTGTCAGTGCTCCTGAAATATGCATATTCTGCAAAAAGACTCGCTAGGCAGGCTAAAGCTGAAAAAAGCAACAAAGACAACTTATTCTTATCTGTAAGGGGAAACCCCTATTCTGAAAACACCTTTACAAAACTGTTTAGCGATCTACGCAAAAAACTGATTGTTCATGGTTATACACAATTTACCCATTTTAAGTTTCATCAATCTAGAGCAACTTACGGAACAAACCTTATGAAAGTGGCTTTAGAAAACTTGTCTTCACAGTCTAAAGCAATTAAATTTGTTCGAGATCATATGCTCCATAAGCATGATTTAACCACTTGGAAGTACATCACGTTTCTTGAAGAATCCGAAGTTGAAGAAGAGTTGTCAGAAGAGTTTTTCGGACTATTCACGGGTAATTTAATTGGTTCTAAAATGGAAAACTTGATTGGTAAGGCAGTTTTTCAATGAAAAGGCTACTGATTAATCACAAAAAAATTCCAAGTAGTTCAAATAGATTTGATCTAACGAGATGTCTATTCAGTGGTGGTTCTTTTATTGGAGCAAAAGAATTTTCCAATAAATTCAAGCAAGGACTAAATGAGGTTCCAAATCATAATCGATACGAACTTATCGAATCAATTATTGAAGCCATTGAAACTAGACTCACAATGGGAGGTTCGTTAAAAACTACCACGGGGTCTATCCATGCCATTACAGGTTTTTTTCAGTTTTTAGAAACCAAAAAACTCTCATTCAGCTTGAAAGACTTAAAAAGTAATTATTTCGAATACTGCGAATACTTATTTCAAACAAGCTCACAAAAAAACGCACGAATTAGTAACGACACTGCCTATCAATATGCAGCTAGCTTATCTTCTCTGTTCGGTAAGGTTTTAGGAATTCCAGTACAGGGTTCACTTGTAAAACAAACTAGACTCTCTCAGAAAAAGAAACGTAAAAAAGCCGTTTCAAAAGATTCCGAGAAGCAAAATCTTGAAGATACATTTGTTTTAGGGGCTTTTCTAAATGAGTTGATTCAGGCAATTGATTCGGAATCAGTCCTGGGGCCTCAGCCAATAGTCAAAAAGATTGAATCAAGCTCAGTTAAATGTGAGTTCATATCAATTTCCAAAGGTGATAGTCATGCTATTAAAAAAGAACTCTTAACGAAATCTGTTTCAAAAATTCAACAAGGAGGTCGTTGGGCTCTTTTTAACTTGAGAATGCAAGCAGAAATAATGATGTTTGCAGCGCAAACAGGTATGAATCCCAGCCAGATTTATTCGTTAAAAAGACAACAACTTGACTTTAAACCGCTAGGTGAAGATTACGAAGTACGCTCGTATAAGAACAGAAAAGGCGGTCAGGTGCTGTTTAAGGTGTTCAAATCATACAAGTCTATGCTTCAAAAGCATTTTGAATTTATTGATGAATTTGCATCAGATTCAAATCTTCTCTTTCCATATTTTAAGCAAAGTGGTAAGGGGTTTAGAGAGTTTTATGGGAATTTTGGGATGTTAAAAGACACCCTTAATGAACACAATATTCCTTGGATCCCCCCGAGCCGATTACGAAATACTCGAACCAACTGGCTCTTAAGACGTTCTGGAGATGAAGGCCTTACATCAAAAATAGCTCAGCACACGCAGAAAACACTTCGAGATAAATACGAACTACCGTCCCAACAACGAGCAATGGTTGAGATAACTCAATTTTGGAATAAGCACGATTCTATTGAACAGACCAAACTAAAAAAATCAGTGATTGCTAGTGAGTGTAATGGCATACCAGAACCCATTCTAGGTATCCCAGAGGATGTAGTGGAGCCTAATTGCATTAACCCGTCTGGCTGCTTATGGTGTAAACATCATCGTGATCTGGATAATTTTGACTATATTTGGTCGCTTACGTCTATGCGCTACTTAAAAACCATTGAAGCTGCGTTAACTTTCAAAAAAGATGAAACTCCAGCTGATCTAAGTATTCAAAGACTCACGCAAAAGCTTGACTGGTATAGTAAATCTTCCAAAAAACGAAACGAATGGGTAGAGGAAGCAGAATTAAGAATCGAAGAAGGTAGTTACCATCCTAGTTGGTCTTCAATTATAGAGTTTCTGGAGTAAAGATGAACAATTTACAATTTCGCTACAAATCTACTTTAGTTACCAATAACTCAAAACTATACAGACCACCAAGTTTTCCTCCTCCTGATGACTGGGCTGTGAGTGTTGATGAAAATGGAAATGATTTATCCCTTTACGGTGGTGGTAAATGGGATTTCTCAGCCTTTGGATACACTGGTTACAACTTCGAGAAACAGAACCTAGATGAAAGGAATCTCGCCTTAGTTAAACAAGCAATGATTTTTATTTTATATCACCCAAGCTTCTATCCAGGGAGTTATCAAAGTGCCAAAACCCATTTTCAACTGCTAATTAAAATCGCTACAGTTTGTTCAAGACATAAAATATTGCTCAACGAAATCTATCGCTTTCCAAAGCTATTTCATGAGGTTTCACAGAGCATTCAATGTTCAAAAACGGAAGAATATTTATCCTACCTCCATAAGTTTTTAGCATACAGTGACGAACTTGGGTTTGTCATAGCTGACAAAAATATGATTGGTTACTTGGCTCGAAATATAAGCGACCAAGCAGTTATTCAACATCCCTATATTCCACCGAGAATTTTAAGTTATCAAATTAAAAGGTTTAATGAATGTTTAGATGACTTTTTTGCTTATCAAACTCAGATTATATCTGCTTTTGAATGGTTGAGCCATGCCTACAATACAAACTCTGAAATTATGGAAACAACAAGTATGGAAGTAGTCTTTTGCTCTCCATTTCATAAGACCCTTGTATATAAAAATAGAATAACCTATCCAACAGGTTTTAATGGTTTTTTAAAAGATTATGGGCTTTATGAATTATTCAGTAAATGGCTTTTGAAAGAGAAGCTAAAATCAAAAGAAACTTTCAGGGTTTCTAGGTTTGGCAAATATTTCAATTTAATCAGAGCCGTTTCTATTTTTTACATTTTAAACTTTTCTCTGCAACGAAGAGATGAAGCCTGCTCAATGAGAGCGGACTGCTTCTCAATTGAAAATGACCATAAGCTTGGTCCTATCGCAATCTTATCGGGCGAAACTACAAAAACAGACTTTGATAGCGATGCACGCTGGGTTGTCTCTCAAAAGGTTGAAAAAGCGGTTAAAGCTCTAGCAATTATTGCCAAGCTAAGATTAAACCACGCACCAAAATCTGTTCAAGACGAGTTTAAATTAAACCCTTTCTTACTTACTCCATCATATGAACCATGGCAACCAGGTCGAAACACTGGCAACGCACAAAAATTGAAATATGTAGATTTTGGTACTTTGGATCAAATTCACCCATCCTTCTTTGATGAAAAAGAACTTTTGATTACTGAAGAAGACGCTCAAATAGCCCTTTCTCTTACCCCTAATCTTGACCAAAAAGAATGGTTTGGTATTGGTAAGCCATGGAAGTTTTCAGCTCACCAACTAAGGCGAACTACCTGCGTCAATATGTTTGCTTCAAACATGGTGTCAGACCACTCACTTCAGTTTGAAATGAAGCACCTTTCAAGAAACATGACGCTTTATTATGGACGAAATTATACAAATCTTCGTCTAAACTCGGATGCAGAAACACAGTTGATCGTAGAGTCTTACAAATCTATTTATAGGCAATTTACAGAGGTGCTTGAAAATAGTTATGAGTATGTCAGACCGCATTCAAAAATTAATGTTCCTGTTGAAATCGTCAACTTAGTCAGTGATAAAGAAGAAAAGCAGTTTATTGACCTTGCTAAAAAAGGTGAAGTTGGCAGCCGATTAACCCTACTTGGATTATGCCTTAAGCGCGGTGTCTGTGAGTATGGCGGCATTGAGTCGGTGTCAAAGTGTGCAGGTGGTGATGGTGGCAATATTTGTTCCGATGCGATTTTTATAAGACGCAATAAAGAAAAGTTAATCAAACTACGAGATGCTCATAAATCTGAGATAGAACAGATTGAAATACATTCACCTAGATACAAGGCATTAACTCAAGAAATCAAAGCCATAGGAATTTATTTAGATGTCATCGAACGAAATCAATAAAACCGCAGAAGAGCTATTTAGGGAGGCGTTTGAAAGGCTTAAGCGAAATAAGCCTGTTATCCTTCCAAAAGGCACCCCTTTAAGTCAGAATAACGTTGCAAAAGAAGCAGGACGTGATCCTTCTGCGCTTAAGAAAAGTCGTTATCCATTATTAGTTCTAGAAATACAAGAATATTCGGCTCTCCAAGAAAGCCAAGAAAAAAAAGTTTCGCAGCAAAAAGACAATCGTAAACGCAAGCTTCAAGAAAAGCTCAAAGACTGCCAGAACCAAAGAGATAAGTTGTGCTCAATTGTTGATGCCCAGCAAAACTTAATAGAAGAACTGCAAGATAGAATTCAAGAGTTTGAGGCAGGTAAAGTCTCGCACATAACTAAAAAAGAGAACCAATGAATAAGCAACAATTAGCCGCAAAAATCTGGGAATCCGCAAACCAGATGCGTTCGAAAATCGAAGCGAATGAATACAAGGACTATATCCTTGGTTTTATGTTCTATAAATATCTTAGTGACCAAACGGTCGCTTTTGCTGAAAAACAGGGTTTAACAGGAGAGGACTTAAAACAGCTCAATGAGGAAGACCAAGAAACCGTTGACTACTTCAAATCCAATATGGGTTACTTTATCGCCTATGACAATCTCTTTTCAACCTGGATTGAGCAAGGTAAAGACTTTGAAGTCGCTAATGTGCGTGACTCACTGTCTGCCTTTAATCGTCTAATCAATGCTAAACACAAAAAATTGTTCAGTGGGATTTTTACCACCCTAGAGACAGGGTTGAGTAAGCTTGGTGATACGGCAGCAAAACAAACTAAAGCTATTAGTGAACTGATTCACCTGATACAAGATATTCCCACCGATGGCAAGCAAAGCTATGACGTACTTGGTTTTATTTATGAATATCTGATTGGAATGTTTGCCGCTAATGCTGGCAAAAAAGCAGGCGAATTTTATACCCCACACGAAGTTTCACTCTTAAAATCTGAGATTATTGCCCATCACCTGAAAGATAATTCAGAAATCAAAATCTATGACCCATGCAGTGGCTCTGGCTCACTTTTAATTAATATCGGTCAAAGCGTTGCCAAACATGTTGATGATAAAAACAACATCCAGTATTACGCTCAAGAACTTAAAGAAAACACCTACAACCTGACTCGTATGAATCTGATTATGCGTGGCATATTAGTTGAGAATATCACGACTCGAAATGGCGATACCCTAGAAGATGACTGGCCATATTTTGATGAAAATGACCCTGTAAGCACTTACAACGCACTTTACGTGGATGCAGTGGTCAGCAACCCGCCTTACTCTCAAAAGTGGGATCCTGCCCATAAAGAAGCCGATCCACGCTATTCTCGATTTGGCCTAGCTCCTAAAACCAAGGCGGATTTTGCCTTCCTGCTGCACGACCTTTATCACTTAAAGCCAACAGGCATTATGACCATCGTTTTGCCGCATGGCGTGTTATTTCGTGGTGGCGATGAGGGTAAGATTCGTGAAAACTTGATTGAGGCTAATCATATTGACGCTATTATCGGCCTGCCTTCAAACATCTTCTTTGGTACAGGCATTCCAACCATCATTATGGTGCTTAAACAAAAGCGAGATAACGAAGATGTCTTAATCGTAGATGCTTCCAAAAACTTTATTAAGGTTGGAAAAAACAACTTACTCCAAGCTTCAGACATCAAGCGTATCGTTGATACGGTCATTTCTCGTGATTCGATTGATAAGTTTTCTAAACTTGTCAGTCGCCAAGAGATTCGTGATAACGGTTACAACCTTAATATTCCACGCTACGTTGATTCGTCTGCGCCGTCGGAAAGCTGGGATATTTACGCGTCCATGTTTGGTGGAATTCCCAAGCATGAAATTGATGCCCTAAGTCCTTACTGGAAAGCATTCCCTAGCCTTCGTAGTGCGATTTTTGAGCATGAAGATGAGGCGTACACACACGTAAAAGTCGAGGATGTTAAAACAGCGATTCGTGAGCATGCGGATATCCAAGCTTTTAAGCAAAAATTTGCAAATGCGTTTTCAACTTTTAAGGGTTATCTGAACCAACAACTGATTGAGGGTATGACAACGCTAAGTATTCCAAGACAACAAACTTTATTGGGTAATGATATTTTTGAACGACTTATCATTGTTGAGCCTCAAAACCCGTTAATTGATAAATATGAAGCCTATCAACTGTTGGATGATGAATGGCAGATAATTGCCCCTGATTTAGAAATGATTCAAACCGAAGGCGTGGCGACAATTAAAGTTGTCGAGCCGAATATGGTAGTTAAAAAGAAAGACGGTAAAGAGCAAGAGGTGCAAGAGGGTTGGAAAGGACGCATTTTGCCGTTTGAGCTGGTACAAAATGTCTTGCTAACTGATGAAGTTACCAAGGTTACTTCAATGAAATCTCGCCTGACAGAAATTGGTGCGCAATTAGAAGAAATCATTGATTCGTTATCTGAAGAAGAAAAAGATTCAGCGATCTTAAATGACGACAACACCAAGTTTAAAGTCGGTGAAGTTAATAAGGAACTGAAAGATATCTATTCGGATATTGAAACTGATGAGATCAAAACACTAAACGAGTATCTTGAGCTGTTAGATGCTAAGGCGAAAAAGCCTGAAAAAATGGTATTCGTAGAAAATCATCCAAATGTCCATTGGGATAAAATTGAAGCCAATAAAGATGGGACTTACGGCAAAGCTAAGGTTAATAGCTATATAGCTGAACTTAGGTCAGCCTTTACTTTCCCTGAAGAAACTTATGAAAGCAAATTAGTTCTAGTAGAGGCTCTATTAGTCGAAGAAAAAGAACTAAAAGCCCAGCTCAAAAAAGAAGCGGCGGCACTTCACATTTTAACCAAAGAAACCATTGAAAATCTAACCGTTCAGCAAGCAAACGAATTGGTTGAACTGAAATGGATTAAACCACTGGTTGATTCAATCAACCAATTGCCTGAGAACCTAACTGTTAGCTTAGCGAATAAGGTGGCTGCATTAACTGAAAAATATGCCACTACCTATAAAGAAGTGGTTGAAGAGATTGATGAAACGCAAAAAGCTTTATCTTCAATAATTGATGACTTAGAAGGCGATGAATTCGATATGGCAGGCCTGGGGGAATTTCAAACATTGCTCAAGGGGAATGAGTGATGGTGGAAGTTAAGGATGTTCCAAGATTGAAATTTAAAGGGTTTTCGGGAATTTGGGATTCAAGAGCTTTAGGAGACGTCGCATCATTTTATAAAGGCAAAGGTTTGCCTAAAAGTGCAATTCAGGGTGATGGACTTTTCCCATGTATTCATTATGGTGAATTATTCACTAATTACTCTGAGGTAATTGAAACAGTTACGAGTAAAACCAATCAAAATGATAATTTTGTTTCGATTTGTAATGATGTTTTGATGCCAACATCTGATGTAACACCAAAGGGATTGGTGAAATCTTGCTGCGTTAAACAGAGTGGTGTGGTTTTGGGTGGAGATATTTTGGTGATTAGACCTAATGACCAAGATATTATTGATGGTGAATTTTTAAGTCGTTTCATTAGAACCAGAGAACAACAGGTTTTACAAAATGTAACTGGATCAACGGTTTTTCATTTGTATGCCTCTTCAATAGAAAAACTTGATGTCGCTTTTCCCTCTATTGAGCAACAAAAAGCAATCGGCACCTTCTTCAAAAACCTCGACAACCAAATCACTCTCAAACAGCACAAGCTCGATAAGCTGATAACCTTAAAAAAAGCCATGCTGGAAAAGATATTTCCAAAAGAAGGTGCAGACGAACCAGAAATTCGATTTAAAAGTTTTTCGGGGATTTGGGATTCAAGAGTTTTAGGAGACGTCGCATCATTTTATAAAGGCAAAGGTTTGCCTAAAAGTGCAATTCAGGATGATGGACTTTTCCCATGTATTCATTATGGTGAATTATTCACTAATTACTCTGAGGTAATTGAAACAGTTACGAGTAAAACCAATCAAAATGATAATTTTGTTTCGATTTGTAATGATGTTTTGATGCCAACATCTGATGTAACACCAAAGGGATTGGTGAAATCTTGCTGCGTTAAACAGAGTAGTGTGGTTTTGGGTGGAGATATTTTGGTGATTAGACCTAATGACCAAGATATTATTGATGGTGAATTTTTAAGTCGTTTCATTAGAACCAGAGAACAACAGGTTTTACAAAATGTAACTGGATCAACGGTTTTTCATTTGTATGCCTCTTCAATAGAAAAACTTGATATTGTTTTTCCTTCGATTGGTGAACAAAAAGCGATTGGCTCTTATTTTAAAAGCTTAGACAATTTGATTTCACTCCAAAAAACAGAACTCACCAAACTCAAACAAATCAAATCGTCTTACTTAGAAAAGATGTTTGTATAAGGCTATTGATTACGATGACATTTACCACTGAAGCAGCCTTTGAAGAGGCCTTGATTAAAACACTGAAACAAAAGGGTTGGGAAGATACGGTTCTTAAAAATCCAACTGAAGAAGACTTGCTCAGAAATTGGGCGAGTATTCTTTATGAGAACAATCGCAGTAGAGACCGATTGGATAGTTACCCTCTTACCGATGGCGAAATGCAGCAGATCCTTGAGCAGATTAATGAGCTAAGAACACCGTTAAAACTCAATGGATTTATTAACGGTAAATCGGTCAGTATCGTTCGAGATAATGAAGACGATACCCTTCACTTTGGTAAAGAAGTCAGTTTAAAAATCTATGACCGTATGGAAATTGCTGCTGGGCAAAGTCGCTATCAGATTGTTCAGCAACCGCAATTTAAAGCTAGTTCTACAATCCTGAATGATCGTCGTGGCGATTTAATGTTGCTGATTAACGGCATGCCTGTCTTTCATATCGAGCTAAAGAAAAGCGGTGTTCCTGTTAGCCAAGCCTATCATCAAATTGAAAAGTATTCCGATGAAGGTATTTTCAGTAGGCTCTTTTCTTTGGTGCAAGTTTTTGTAGCCATGAACCCTGAAGAGTCTGTGTACTTTGCTAACCCAGGTGTCGATGGAAAGTTTAATAAAGACTTTTACTTTAACTGGGCAGATTTTAATAACGAACCCATTAATCAATGGGATAAGGTGGCCTCTTCACTTCTTTCCATTCCTATGGCACATCAGCTAATCGGTTTTTATACCGTTGCAGATGGTTCAGATGGTGTATTAAAAGTGATGCGAAGCTACCAGTATTACGCAGTTAATGCCATTTCCGATAGAGTGGCTAAAGCCGATTGGGAGCAGAGCAATATTCGTGGAGGCTTTATCTGGCACACCACGGGCTCAGGTAAAACTATGACCAGTTTTAAGTCGGCACAGCTTATCGCCAACTCTAAAGATGCTGATAAGGTTGTTTTCTTAATGGATCGTATTGAGTTAGGCACGCAATCTTTGCGTGAATACCGAAACTTTGCAGATGACAATGAATCTGTACAAGCCACAGAAAACACCAGTACCTTGATTACTAAACTGAAAAGTGGCGATCATGCCAATACGTTAATCGTCACCTCTATCCAAAAAATGAGCAATATCCATGATGAAGATGGCGGTCTTAATGCGCATGACTTAGAGATCATGAATGGTAAGCGTGTTGTGTTCATTATCGATGAAGCGCACCGCTCTACTTTTGGCGATATGCTGACAACCATTAAGCAGACCTTTCCTAGAGCGATGTTTTTTGGTTTTACAGGAACTCCTATCCACGATGAGAACCAAAAAAAATCTAGTACCACCTCAACTATCTTTGGAGATGAACTGCACCGCTACAGCATTGCAGACGGGATTCGAGATGAGAACGTGCTTGGATTTGACCCCTATAAAATCCTGACTTATAAAGATAAAGAACTGAGAAAAGCGGTTGCCCTGGAACAAGCAAAAGCATCCACTGAAGCCGAGGCCTTTGCAGACCCTAAAAAGAAGAAAATCTATTTTAAGTTCTTAAATGACATCTCTATGACGGGTTTCAAGGATGACAATGACAAGTACATTAAGGGTATAGAAGATTATATTCCGAATGTCCAATATGATCGTGAGGAGCACCGTGAGAAGGTTGTTGAGGATATTTTAGACAACTGGGTGACTCTGAGCCAAGCAGGTAAATTTCATGCAATGCTGGCAACAAGCAGCATTCCTGAAGCGATTGAATATTATCGCTTAATCAAACAAGCTATGCCGGAGTTAAAAGTCACCGCTTTGTTTGACCCTAATATCGACAATGGCGGTGGTGTTAAGTTTAAGCAAGACGGGTTGGTAGAAATCTTAGAAGATTATAACGAGCGTTATGAGATGGACTTTACTCTTGCGACGCATGGTAAATTCAAGAAAGATATTTCTAATCGCTTGTCGCACAAGAAACCATATCAAATCATTGACCGAACACTTGAAGCTCAATTGGACTTACTGATTGTGGTTGACCAAATGTTGACGGGCTTTGATTCCAAGTGGGTCAATACGTTGTATTTAGATAAGCTGATGCGATACGAAAGCATTATTCAGGCTTTCTCGCGAACGAATCGCTTATTTGGGCCAGACAAGCCATTCGGTACGATTCGCTACTACCGCTTCCCACATTCAATGGAACGCAATATAAATGACGCAGTGAAACTCTATTCAGGTGATAAGCCCGTTATGTTGTTTGTCGAGCAACTGGACAAGAACTTAATCAAAATGAATCAAGTTTTCGCTGACATTGCTGAACTATTTGAGAATGCTGGTGTTGATGACTTTGCTGCTCTGCCAGCCGAAAAAGCCGATAGAGGACAGTTTGCGAAACTGTTTAATCAGTTAAACGTTTATTTAGAGGCGGCCAAGGTTCAAGGCTTTATTTGGGAAAAACTTACCTACGAATTTAAAGACCAAGAAACCCCTAAAAAGTATTCCGTGGCTTTGGATTTTGATGAGAATACCTATCTGGTTCTGGCACTGCGCTACAAAGAATTGTTTGGTGGAGCGGGAAGCGGAGAAGGTGGTAATGAAAGCATTCCTTATGACATTAACGGTTACCTTACTGAAATCGACACGGGTCGTATCGACAACGACTACATGAATAATAACTTTGCAAAATATCTGCGAGTTCTTAACCTTGAAGGTGCAAAGGAAGAGGAAATTGAGCAAACGCTAAATGAACTGCATAAATCCTTTGCGACCCTGACTCAAGAAGAGCAAAAATACGCCAATATTTTCTTAAACGATGTTCAGCGTGGACAGGTTAAACTCGATGCTAGTAAGACATTCAGAGACTATATCTCGGAATACCAAAACACCGCCAAAGACGAACAGGTTAATAAGCTTTGTGAAGTTTTAGGTTGTGATAGAGATCAAGTCGTAAGCCTTATGCAAGCAGCAAATTTTGCTGAGAAGCCGAATGTTGGTGGACGATTTGATGCTTTAAAAGACTCTATTGATAAAGCCAAAGCCAAGACTTATTTTGAATCTGTCGAAGGAGTCACGATTCCAATTTTCAAAGTAAATATAAGAATCGATGCTTTCCTCCGAAAATTCATCTTGAGTGATGGATTTGATATTGATGAAGGATAAACAACAGTGAGAGTATTTAGCGATTTTGAAAGAACCATTATTGTATTGTGATGCTGTAGAGTTTGTTGAATTTAGCCCTGAAAAGAGTACGCCTGAAAACCCTATTGTGCTAATTATGTGCCAAAAATGCAATAATCGCTGGCCAAGGTATTATTTGACCATAAAAGAAATTGATAAACAGTATGAAAAAATTAAAGATTTAGATGGTTCAACTTTACGAAATAGCATGGACGAAAATTGATTAATAATGGTAAATTTTTCAAAACGCCTATGGACATAGTCTATAAGGCCAGAGATAAGATTCTACAATGCTTGTAGCAATGTCCATAATCATGCAACTCGTAGGTAATCGATAAACACACTAAATAACCTAAACATACCGCTTGGTATGTAAGTTAAAGCCACTTTTTAAAAGTGGCTTTTTTACATTACCAATAAGTGTAAAGGGGGTTTACAGTAAGTAACCTAAACTCAGGTTAGGTATTTTTAATAGTAACACCAAGGCAAACCACAAACGCCGCGGCAAGTTAATTAACCTGAACTCTGGTTAAGAGATTTACTAACGTATTGAATCATATTTATATTTAATTTTATTTTCTCTAGCCAGAGGTTTTCAGTGAAAACAAGGCGAATTTACGCGTCAATAGCTGGCCTATTGCAAGTAAATTCAACGCAGTTAGCGCTGAAAATAGCTGCTTGAGATAAATTTATTATCCGGAGATCAGGTTAATATAGCCAAAAAGTACTCTCTACCCCTTTAGGGATATAGTCCACTTTAACTATATTCACCTACACGCTAACATCAGCAATATAGAGATAAAGCCATCTAAATGCTTACTAATACTTAAGCTATCTTAATGCCTAGCTTAAGTATCGGACTTAACTATTATTTGAGTTGGTAAAATTTCGGTTTATACAATTAAATACCCACTGAGTTGGTAAAAAACCGGTTTGAGCTAGTGTTTATAGGCCCTCAGTTAGTAAAAAAGTGTTTTGTGGATTGCTCAAGTTAGTAAAAAATCGGTTTATTATAAGGTGAGTGTTCACTCAAAAAGCTAAAATCAGTCACTTATGGCCTTTATTTACAGTTTATAAAGCCATAAAAGTGCTAAAAAGGTTAAATAATGGGCTTTACACTAAGCTTGGTTAAACTCTGATCCGTAATTATAGCCAGCTAGTTAAATACTGATCTGTTGTGGGTAGCTACTTAACTGAACTGGTTAAAAGGTTTACTAAACTTGAATTCAAGTATTAAACTGTAATGATAATTTTATTTTCTTTAATCAGAGATTTATTTGAGGAGTGGGGAGGAAACAAGGCAGCTTTACGCGCCCATGGCTGGCCTATTGCAAACAAATTCAATGCAGTTAACGTCAAAAAGCGACTAAAGCTAGCTTTATTACCCACAGACAGGTTACTTAATTATACGCGTGAACTACCCATCGACGCCACTCCGTGTCGATCAATGGGCTTCTACAGCCTTGACTTAGAGACTAGGCTGCTTCTTTTTTCTCAGTTCCAACAGCAAACTTCGATAGCTCGAAGACTTTCGTTTTAATGGCTGATTTCTGCTGAGATGTGGGGGTAACCCTTGCGACGATCCCAGCCGCAATCAAATCTAATTCACCTGTTTTTGCTATGCTTTTAGCCGCTGACAAGTCTCGGCTTTGGTAAGTTTCACAAGCCGTACATGTGAAATTTCTGTCGTTCAATGTTAAAACATGATGTTGGCCGCATTCAGAACAAACCCCAGTGGATTTTTCAAACCTGCCAATCTCGTGATAGAGTTTACCTTCAAGCTCAGTTTTGTATTTTGAAAGCTGAGTAATTAAGCCCATCACATTGTCGGCAACCATGCTGCCATTGAACTTTTGCATCCCTTTTACGTTTAAATCTTCGAACACTAAAATGTCATTTTCATTGGTTATCTGGCGTGAAATTTTGTGTGCAAAGTCGAGCCTTTGCCGTGAGATTTTGCCGTGTAATTTGTTGATGCGTTGTTTGGTTTTGTGCCAGCGATTTGAACCTTTAGTTCGGCGTGCAAGCTGGCGTTGCAATTGATTTAACTTTGTTTTTGACTGCTTTAAAAACGTGGGGTTATCGACCACAAAACCATCTGAGCCAACTACCGTTTGCTTTGAGTTAATGTCAAAACCTGTGATTGTTTTTAAAACGCGAAGCGCTGTTTTGCACTCCACTTCTTGAGTAATACTGCATTCCCATTTACCGTGGCGAAACTGAACAGTTACCGTTTTGATTTTGCTAGCCAGTTCGCGATGTAAAATGATAGGCACTTTACCAACTTTTGGGATACTGATAGCGCCATTTTCAATGCGGATACAGTGCGAGTTATTGACCGCTCGAAAACTATCGTTGTGACGTTTTTTCTTTTTATATGAGATCTTGTGCTTTGGAAAGCGTTGCAAGCGACCTTTAGTAAAAACATTCTTGAGCGCTAATTCCAGGTCGCGGGCAACTTGTTGAGCTGCCGCAGAATCGAATGCTTTGATCCAGTTAAACTCTTCGAACGTCTTGATATCTTTAAGTAGTGAGGCCATGTCTTTGTAAAACAAAAACGTTTTATCGTGCTCGTATCGACGCATGTTCTCAGACAACAATAAGTTCCAAATGCCACGCGCTGTCGCGCCAAACTCAACGAGTTTAGCTTCTTGCTCTGGCGTAGGATTTAGCCTGTAGTTGTATCTAAGCGTCTTTTTCATATACTGTATAGACTACTGTATGGAAATGAGTTGTCAAGATGGAATATGACACTAAATCTCACTGTAAATATTTAATAGCGCTACATTTAATACTTGTGGTTAAATATAGAAAACAATTGTTAAAAGGTGATGTAGGTGATTTTGTAAAACAAAAAATCACTGAAATTGCAGAGCGCTCAGAATTTAATATCGAAGAGATCGAGGTGGACAAAGATCATATACACATATTGCTAACGATCTCTCCCAATATCAGTGTTGCGAGTTACGTTAGGAGAATTAAACAATCTACAACGCAAAGTCTATGGTCGAGATTTAAATGGTTTAAATGGTTTAAAAAGCAATTCTGGGTTAAAAAAACATTTTGGTCTGACGGATATTTTGTTTGCTCTGTTGGGAATGCGGCTGCTGATACAATTCGAAAATACATTCAAGAGCAGGGCTAACTATTCCGATTCATCCCATCGACGCCGCTTCGCGTCGATCAATGGGTTTTCTCGGAAAATTTCGATAAAAAAAGGGCCTTTCGGCCCTTTACGTAACACTATCTAGTTGAATTAGAATTGGTTCATGGTGTTATCTTCACCACCGGCTTTAAGCGCATTATCACCAGAGAAGTACTCTTTGTGTGTATCGCCAATGTTAGAGCCTGCAAGGTCTTGGTGCTTAACAGACGCTTGTTCGCGACGAATCTCTTGACGCTGTACATCACGTACATAAGCCAGCATACCTAAGTCACCAAAGTAACCTTCTGACAAAATATCCGTACTTAGTGCTGCTGTATGGTACGTTGGCAATGTGATTAGGTGATGGAAAATACCGGCTTCACGTGCACCATCACGTTGGAAGTTTTGTACTAGTAAATCGGCTGCTACTGCAAGCTCGGTAGCATCCATTTCTGGTGCCATAAGGCCTTTATTGTCACCCAAGCTTGGGTAAGCGCTAAGGTCACGGCCCGCTTCTTGCCATTCTTGATACACTTGCTCACGAAACTTAAGTGTCCAGTTAAACGACGGTGAGTTGTTATAAACAAGCTTAGCATCTGGCACTTGCTCTTTAACACGATTAACCAGCTCAGCAATTTGCTTAACATGTGGTTTTTCGGTTTCAATCCACAGTAAATCTGCACCCGACTGTAGGCTAGTTACACAATCTAGTACTACGCGGTCTTTTTCTGTACCTTCGCGGAACTGGAATAAACCATTATCAAGGCGCGTTGGTTTGCAAAGTTGGCCATTAAGCTTCATTGCAGTGTCGCCTTCATTTAAATCTTCAACACCGTTAATTGGCGTAGTTTCTAAAAATGCATTGTATTGGCTAGCTAAGTCACCTGGAGTTTGTGAAACCGGTACTTTTTGCGTTAGGCTCGCACCTAGTGAATCGGTACGCGCAACAATAATACCGTTATCAATACCCAGCTCTAAAAATGCGTAACGTACTGCGTTAATTTTAGCTAAAAAGTCTTCGTGCGGTACGGTTACTTTACCAGCTTGGTGGCCACACTGCTTAGCGTCAGACACTTGGTTTTCGATTTGAATAGCACAAGCACCTGCTTCAATCATTTTTTTAGCGAGTAGGTAAGTCGCTTCTTCGTTACCAAAACCGGCATCGATATCTGCAATAATTGGCACTACGTGCGTTTCAAAGTTATCAATTTTATCTAGTACCGCTTGTACGTCACCACCATTTGCTTTAGCTGCATCTAGGTCATTAAATAAATGGTCTAACTCACGTGCATCGGCTTGCTTTAAAAAGGTGTAAATTTCTTCAATTAGTGCCGGAACTGAGGTTTTTTCGTGCATACTTTGATCCGGAAGCGGACCAAACTCTGAACGAAGTGCCGCAACCATCCAGCCACTTAAGTATACATAACTACGCTTAGTTGTTTTTTGATGGCGCTTAATAGCCATCATCATTTGTTGCGCAGTAAATCCATGCCAACAACCTAAAGACTGAGTGTACTGGCTTGTATCTGCGTCGTATGCGGCCATGTCTTCACGCATAATGTCAGCAGTAAACTGTGCAATTTCTACCCCAGTACGAAAGCGATTTTGTAAACGCATACGTGTTGCATATTCAGGGTTAATGGTTTTCCATGCACTACCTTGTTTTTTACAAAGTGTTGCTAATGTATCTGTTTCGCTTTTATATGTAGTCATAATTAAAATCCTTTGAACGGGGTAAATTATTATAGTGTTATGAGAGTGACTGCTTTAGTTGCTCTGCAGCGCTTAATTAAACATTAGGCTTATTTTTCAGATTTAGTAAATTTATAGTTTTTATTGCGGCTATACATATCATGAATGAGTAAAATGCACTCAACCCCTCTTTTTTACGTTATGGTTACACTACGCACACTAAAATTTACAATATCGCGACCGTTTAAGGATTATTAAAATGCCCCATACTCTCACTCACTCAGGACTCAGCGTAGACAACCAACTAGCTGATTTTGTTAAAAACCAGCTATTACCTGGTACACATTTAAATGAGCAGCAATTTTGGCAGCGCTTTGCGCATATTGTACAAACATTAACGCCAGTAAATAGAGCTCTACTTGCTAAACGCGAACAGCTACAACAGCAAATTGATGAGTATCATCTGGCTAATAAAAGCTGGGATAAAGCCCAGTACCAGACGTTTTTAACCGACATAGGTTACCTTGTAAACGAACCTGAAAATTTTAGTATTGAAACAAAGAATGTTGAGCCCGAAATAGCACAAACAGCGGGACCACAGCTAGTAGTGCCGGTAAGCAATGCACGCTTTGCACTTAATGCTGCAAACGCACGTTGGGGTTCGTTATACGATGCCCTATACGGCACTGATGTACTAAGCGAAGAAGATGGTGCCGAAAAAGGCCGTACTTATAACTCAGTTCGTGGCTTTAAAGTAATGGCATACGCGAGGCAGTTTTTAGATAAAGCCTTGCCACTAGAAAACGGCTCGCATATAGAGAGCACTAATTATTCTGTTGTTGACGGTGCGCTGTCAATTACTCTACGCGACAGCTCACAAACCAAACTAAAAAAGCCTGAGCAATTAGTGGGTTACCAAGGTGAAGCACAAAACCCTAGCGTTATTTTGCTCAAAAATAATGGCCTACACCTTGAGCTACATATAGATCACCATCACCCAATAGGCCAAGCAGATAAAGCTGGCTTAAAAGATGTGGTACTTGAAGCTGCACTTACCACTATTATGGACTGCGAGGACTCTATAGCTGCGGTTGATGCAGAGGATAAAGTACAAGTTTATAAAAACTGGTTAGGTTTAATGCAAGGCAACTTAGTTGAATCGTTTAAAAAAGGCGATAACACAGTTGAACGTACCCTGCAAAGCGATCGCCAATATACGGCGCTAAATGGTGAAACCCTAAGCTTAAAAGGCCGCAGCATGATGTTTGTGCGCAATGTAGGCCACCTAATGACCAATCCAGCAATTACCGACGTAAGCGGTAACGATGTGTTTGAAGGCATTATGGATGCCATGTTTACTGCAACAGCGGCGCTGCATGATTTAAATTCTAGCAGTGCGCTTAAAAACTCCAGTGCGCAAAGTATAAATATTGTAAAACCTAAAATGCATGGTCCTGAAGAAGTGGCATTAACTAACACGCTATTTAACATGGTTGAAGAAGCACTTGGCTTAGAAAAAAACACCATTAAAATGGGCATTATGGATGAAGAGCGCCGTACTTCAGCTAACCTAAAAGCCTGTATTCATGCAGCAAAAGAGCGTGTAGTATTTATTAATACCGGATTTTTAGATAGAACAGGTGATGAAATTCATACCTCAATGCACGCCGGTGTGGTACTGCCTAAAGCCGCTATTAAATTAGAGCCGTGGATCAGCGCCTACGAAGATCGCAACGTAGACATTGGTTTGGCTTGTGGCTTAAGCCATAAAGCACAAATAGGTAAAGGTATGTGGGCTATGCCCGATAAAATGGCATTAATGATGGAGCAAAAAATAGCTCATCCTAAATCAGGTGCTAATACCGCGTGGGTGCCCTCCCCTACTGCAGCAACTCTGCATGCTATGCATTATCATGATGTAGATGTATTTAGCGAGCAGCAAAGCATTGCTAAGCGTGCTATTGCCAGCCTAGATGAGCTACTTACCCCGCCATTAATGGACGAGCCTGAGCTACTTAGCAAAGAAGATATTAAAACCGAGCTTGAAAACAACGCCCAAGGTATTTTAGGTTATGTAGTACGCTGGATTGACCAAGGGATTGGCTGCTCTAAAGTGCCCGACATAAACCA
The DNA here is from genome assembly GCF_040308705.1 of Pseudoalteromonas sp. 19-MNA-CIBAN-0066. NCBI lineage: Bacteria > Pseudomonadati > Pseudomonadota > Gammaproteobacteria > Alteromonadales > Pseudoalteromonadaceae > Pseudoalteromonas > Pseudoalteromonas sp. 19-MNA-CIBAN-0066. Next base: position 541 of record NZ_JBEONZ010000037.1, on the reverse strand, counting down.
CATTGGCCTTATGGAAGACAGAGCAACACTGCGTATTTCAAGCCAACATATGGCTAACTGGCTGCATCATGGTATTTGCAGCGAGCAACAAATTAGATCAACCATGGCCAAAATGGCAAAAGTGGTAGATGGCCAAAATGAACACGACAGTGCTTATAAGCCTATGGCAATTAGTGAGCAATCACTTGCTAATAATATTGCCTACCAAGCGGCACTAGCCTTAGTGTTAGAAGGAGCTAAGCAACCAAGTGGCTACACTGAGCCTTTATTGCACAGCTACCGCTTAAAATATAAAGCGCAGCAAGGTACTTAACACTTAACTTCAAGTAATAAAACCACCTAGTTAGCATACAAAAACCAGCCAAAGTGCTGGTTTTTATTTATTTGCCAAAAATACCAGCCAATATTAATAACTAAGGTGAATGGCTAACATTCATCTTAGTAGCCGTTATTAGTTTTTAACCACATCGAGTAGGGTGAGGCTTATGCCTCATCCCTCTCACAGAACCGTACGTACGGACCTCGTATACGGCTCCTGTAC
>NZ_JBEONZ010000036.1:0-33363 GCF_040308705.1 Pseudoalteromonas sp. 19-MNA-CIBAN-0066 | reverse complement strand
GCCAGGCTCCAAATTGTAGAAAGCCCGACTAGAAATAGTCGGGCTTTTTTACGTCTGTAGAAAAGTGAAATGTGGGTGAATAATGTACACAAGTCTCCCGCGTAGGTTGGGCGAGCGTAGCGACACCCGACACTAAAATCATAAAAAACATCACCACCGGCGAATAAGGTTAAACTTAACTTGTGAGTATGATTGAATTGATAATGTAGTTATTCGTTTTTTATCACTAAATACAGCACATAGGCGTAGTTACTGTTGATAACTTTCGCTAATTTTTGATCTTATTATTTGCTATAATCGTTTTATAAATAGCCTGCATAGCCGTATTGAGAGATCAGCACAATGGAATTTGAACAAGATAGCACTTTAACCCTTCCTTTATTTCTTTTTGATGACACTTTAAGTGACAGAGATTTAGAGCAACCTGACTTTGAAATTTCACTGCCACTTGATGACGAATTACTGACTCAACTATGTCAAAACCCTAGTGAAGACAGCAGTATAGCAATTAGTGTTGAGAGCTATCAGCTAACCATAATTAATCCTGAGCTGGCAGATATTGCAGAGCAACAGCATGATGCACAATTAACTTTAACCCGCGGGCCATTATTAAGTGCAGTACTGATTACAGCAGATCAACAAACATTTGTTTCTCCACAAATGGATATGATGCCTACGTTTGATTTAGGCGATGAGGACGAATGATGAGAAAAGTCGTAATAAGTACGCTAATACTGATTATTTTAAGTGGCTGTGCGTATTTAGGTAATGCTCATTACAATGATTTATTTGGCCCTGAGCAAACACAAGATCGTATGGTTTTACATAGTACAATTGAGGGGGCTGATTTTTTACAAAATGTAAAGCCAGTGCTTGATACACGCTGTGTAGTTTGCCACGGTTGCTACGATGCACCATGTCAGCTTAAGCTCTCATCTCCCGAAGGCATTGATAGAGGTTTAAGTAAAGAGCTGGTCTATGATGGTACGCGTTTATTAGCCACTACACCGAGCCGTTTGTTGTTTGATGCAGATAATACCCAGCAATGGCGTGATAAAGGTTTTTCGCCGGTGCTAAATGAGCGCGAGCAAAGCATAGAAGCAAACTTAGCAGGCAGTGTGTTATTTAATAGCTTAGTGCTAAAGCAAAGCTCTGATATTGCTAACAATGAAGTACTTGATGATGATGATTTTGATTTTTCGTTAAGTCGCTCTCAAACCTGTGCCACTATGGGAGAGTTTGATAGGTTGGCGGATGATCAACCACATGGTGGTATGCCTTATGGTTTGCCAGGCGTATCGCGTGAGGAATTTAAGCACTTACAAAATTGGCTGAAAAACGGTGGTAAAATGGCCAATATTGCACCGCCAACAGCGTTTGAGCTACAACAAATTAAGCGTTGGGAAGCATTTTTAAATCAAGATAGTTTAAAGTATCAGCTTTCTGCGCGTTATATTTACGAGCATTGGTTTTTAGCAAATATCTATTTCACTCCAGAAAACACGCAAACCTTTTTTAAATTAGTGCGCTCAAGTACACCACCCGGTGAAGATATTAAACTCATTAGCACACGTCGTCCTTATGATGATCCTAATGTTGAACGTGTTTACTATCGAATGATGCATGAACGCTCAACTATTTTGTCAAAAACACATTTGCCACTTAAATTAAATGATGCAAAGCTAACGCGTTTATATCAGCAGTTTATAGAGCCTGAATATACGGTAGCGAGCATGCCAAGCTATGAGCCAAAGGCTGCCTCTAATCCTTTTAAAACCTATGAAGTGATTCCAATCGACTCAAAATATCAGTTTATGCTTGATGAAGCTGAGTTAATAATTATGGGCTTTATTAAAGGGCCGGTTTGTCGTGGGCAAATTGCACTTAACGTCATAAATGATCATTTTTGGGTTGCATTTGCTGATCCTAAAAAAGTGGCTACTCCTGCTGTAGGTGAAATGCTGATTCAGCACGAAGATGCGCTTGAGCTACCTGCCGCTGAAGAAAGTAACGCATTAGCGATTAAAAGCTGGATTAAATATTCGGTGCGCGAAAAACGTTACTTAAAAGCTAAAGTTGAGCTGGCTAATGAGCTGTTTAAAAATGGCGATCACTTAACCACTAATTTATTGTGGAAAGGTGATGGTGTTAATAAAAATGCTGCGTTAACTGTATTTCGTCACTCAGACAGTGCTACGGTTGTGAAAGGCTTAATTGGACAAGAGCCTAAAACTATGTGGGTGCTTGATTATGCTTTATTTGAGCGCATTCACTATTTATTGGTTGCTGGATTTGATGTATACGGCAATGTAGGGCACCAACTCGTTACACGTTTATATATGGATTTTTTACGTTTAGAGGGAGAGGGTAACTTTCTTGGCTTATTACCTGAAGATAAACGAGAGCAAATTAAAAGTAGTTGGTATCGTAAGTCACCGCCTAGCTTATCTAAGTTCTTTAAAAGTAACCAAGAGTTTAGCCAACCTAGCGGAATAGTTTATAAAACCGATGATCCGCAACATGAGCTTTATGGCTTAATTAAAACGGCATTATCGCCCGTACTTAGTGAGCATTACGATTACACTAGCGTTTCTGGGCCGTTAGCAAGTATTAATACTATGCCTGTTAAGGCAATTAACTTATTGCCACCTGTATCTTATGTATTGGTTAAGCAAACAGACAATAGCCATAAAGCGTATACCATTATTCATCATAACGCACATTACAATATCTCTAGCTTACTTAACGAAGAAGGTCAGCGAGCTTTTGATGAAGATACTGTCACTCTAGTTCCTGGTTTTATTGGGGATTATCCAAGTGCTATTTGGTATTTAAATAATCAACAGCAAGTTGCAGCATTTGCAGAGCAGTTACCACTGATGCAAATTGAAGCTGATTATCGTGCGTTAAAATCTAAGTTTGGCATTCGCCGTACTCATCCACAATTTTGGCAGTATAGCGACATTTTACATCGGGCTGCTAAGCAGTATCGTGGTGTTGAATACGGTATGTTTGACTATAATCGCTTAGAAAACCGCTAGTTTTAATGAACTAAACGCAAGCCCAGCACTAAGTTGCTGGGCTTTTTTATTGCTTGCTGTTTATTACTTGAAATAATTTACAGTGCAGGAAATAGCGGTTGCTTCGAAGTTTAACTTTGCGGTAATTTAAATTAAGTAGAATAAATAATAAGAGTAAACAGTGCAGTCAATTCAGCTTCAAGCATTTAGTGGCTATTTACAAGGCCAAGGGCAAAGTCGTTACCATATCAATGACCTAAGTTGGCAGGTTAACCAAGGCGAGCATTGGTTGTTACTTGGCGCTAATGGTGCCGGCAAGTCAGCTATTACTGCTGCGTTAGCTGGCGAAGCTAAGCACAGTAGTGGTAAGCGCAGTTGCAGTATAGATGCTGTGCAATTGGTTTCATCTGATGCGCAAAAACAGCTTATTAATAAAGAACTAAAAAATGACAAACAAAGCTCAGTGAAAGAGCTGTTATTGGGTACAGCCAGTTATGATGTCGATTTGGCGCTGCGTTTAATTAACATATTAGACTTTGAGAAATTACTAGCTCGTCATTTTAGAGAGCTTTCAACCGGTGAAACTCGAAAGTTATTATTAATTAAAGCGCTGAGTTCGCGGCCTAATTTAGTGGTGCTTGATGAACCCTTTGACGGGCTTGATGTAGAGTCGAGTACTGCGCTTAATGTCATTTTGGCGCAATTAAGTGAATATATTAGTTTTGTGTTTGTAGTGAATCGTGTAGACGAAATTCCTGCTTTTATTACTCATTATGGTTATGTAAATCAAGGGTGTTTACAGTCTATTTTAGCGCATCCAAATGCAGAGCAAGTAGCCGATTTACTCAAGTTACTGCACTTAGAGCACAGCCAACTGAATATTCCAGAGCGAGATAGCTCGCAAGTTCAAGGGGTGTTTACGGGCAATACCTTGGTAAAGCTAAGCCAAGCAAGTGTAAGTTATAGTGGTTTGAGTATTTTTACAGGGCTTGATTGGACTATTAATAAACATCAGCATTGGCAGTTAAGTGGTAAAAATGGCTCAGGTAAAACCTGCTTATTAAATTTAATTACTGGCGATAATCCGCAGTGTTATAACAGCAATATTGAAGTGTTTGGCTTTAAGCGTGGCACGGGGGAGAGTATTTGGGATATAAAGCAACATATTGGCTTTATATCGAATGCGCTACACATGGATTATAGGGTGAGTATTTCGGCATTAAATACTATTGTTTCTGGCTTTTACGACAGTATAGGTTTGTATCAAACCCCAAGTGATGCACAAATTAATATTGCCAAACAATGGCTCGCGTTAATAGGTTTGGAGGAGCAATATAATACCTCGTTTACTCAGTTATCGTATGGCGATCAGCGGTTGTTACTTATTGCCCGCGCTATGGTTAAGCACCCAACCTTGCTTATTTTAGACGAGCCCTGTTTAGGGTTAGATGAGGCAAACCGACAGCGAGTGCTATTATTGATTGAAAAAATATGCGCCGCAGGCAGCAGCACGGTAATTTATGTAAATCATCATGCGGCAGATAAAATTAACGGTATAGAGAATTACTTAAAAATGGAAGATTTTAATTAAAACTGAGAGAAAGGTTGAATGAAAAATCACTCAACCTATTTTTTATTTTAAAGACGAGTAACGTTAAAACCTTTATCTTTTAATTGTTTAAGTAAGCCGTGTTGTTCAGGTAAGTGCAGTGCGCCGACGGCAATAAATAGTTGCTCGTTTACTAAACGTGGTGTTAGTTGTTTAATCCAGTTGTTGTTGCGGTTAATGAGCATTACTTGCTCACTAATTTCACCGTAATTACTATCATCAAAACTAGTATTGTAATAATTGGTTAGAGTTTGCATATCGCCATTTTTCCAGGCATCAACTAGCTTAATAAAGTAGGTATTAATGTCGGCAAGCTGCTCAAAGGTTTCTGCAATCATTTCATTACTTAATAATTCCATACCATCAAACATTTGTAGTTGTTGTTCAAGAGTCTCCAGCTCCCCTACTTTAATATCTTTATTTTTGGCGTAAGCGAGTACTTGCTTATCAATACCTGTTTTATCTGAATAACCGGCATTTTGAAACTCAATTTGCATCATAGTTACCATTACCGCCCATGGCTTTAAGCCATTAAACATAGCCACATCAATCGACTTTTTGGCAAAATAATCTTTAAGTTTATTGTAATTTTCTGCAGAGAGCTCAGTTTGCAATGTTTTACCGTTTTTTAGTAGCATGAATGGCATAGAGCGCTGCTGCATTTGCAGTGGCGTTAGTTTGTTTATATCTACCTCTACAATAACTTGAGAGCTTGCATCAATTGCATCAGTTACATTTTTAGGCAAGCCTTGCATGCTGGCGTCGCCTACGTGCACAGTGCCAAATAAATAGGAATTAACTCCGTTTTTTTCTATTTTGTATAACGCAGGAGCAGCATAGCTGTTAAGGCTAAATGTTATAAGTAACGCCACAATAAAAAAGTGGCTAATACGAGTAAGAGCATTCATGGTTTGTCCTTAAAATCTCAAAAATTAGTAGTGTAAATACTAACCTAAATTTACCCGGAGGGCAGCGTTAATATAAACGTTAGCGTATTGTTTTCGGTATTACTAGCCGTAACAGTAAAGCCATTTAAGTTACATAAGCTCTGCACAATAGATAACCCTAAACCGTGACGGTGGTTATTAGTTCTAGATGAATCTAGCTGATAAAGCGGGTCGAAAATAGCTTGTAATTGTTGTTCGCTCAATACTGTAGCCACTTTATTACTTAATGAAATGATAGTGGATTTTGGGTTACTTACGGCACTTAATTCGATGTTGTGCTGCGTTAAACCATAAAATAACGCGTTATCTATTAAATTACATAAAATAGTATTAAGGCTAAACTCGTCAGCAATAATGGTTACATTATTTGCAATAGTATTATTTATACGGGTGGCAATATTAGGGTGTTTAAAGGTTAGCTCATTAATTGTTTGTTTGAGCAAATTATTTAAAACGATAGTTTGCGCGTTTAATTCTATGCTGCTAGTTGAGCGCTGCAATAAGAGCAGGTTGTTTACAATGGTTTTCATACGCTCAGAAATACTGAGTACGTCACTGGTATAGGTATCGCTAATACGCTTGTCATCTGGGTATTTAAGTGCGACCTCGGATAAGCTTATTAGCTCTGCAATGGGAGTTTTAAGCTCGTGCGCTATATCGCTGGTAAGGCGTTTTTCATTACTATAAAGCTGCTGATTAGTAGTAATGAATTTATTGAGTTCATTGCGTATAGGCTCTATTTCTTCTACTTTAAAGTCGCTTTCTATAGTTTGTGCCACGGTTGTAATATCGAGACGTTTTATTTGCTCGTTCAGATTGTGTAGCGGAAATAGCCCTTTATTTACAATGCGTGTAACCAAGTAGCGCACGCCAAATACACCAATCACACAGGTGAGAATAAACACCACATCAATAATGATCAGTACTTTATTAAGCTCGGCCGTTGGGGCTGCTATTGCCAGGGTCATACTGTTAATAGTAGCTGATGCGTTGGTGTTTCTAATATCTTTTTTAGCAACAAAGTGGCTTATAAGTACTCGGCCGCTTTGTCCGTTAGGTAGGTCGTAATCAATTATTTTAGATTCGTTTATAGGTAGTTCTAAAAAAGGCAGTTGAGTGTTTTTATACAGTTGTAACGATTGAGAGCGCTCAAACACCTCGCTGCCATGCCATAATTGGTAAAACTCACTGGCGTCGGCTTGTTCGTATTCCGACATAAATTTACCCGAAAATTCAAACTCAACTTTACCGTTGTCATCCTCTACTAAGGTTTTTAAGTAGTTAGCTTTATTAGTGAGGGATTGATTAAACTGCTCCTCTACCCAAGAATCGACACTTAAATCAACAGTTAAAAATATAGTGAATAATATAACGGAGATCACCGCGCTAATATTATTAACGAGTTTACGTTTTATTGAGTGACTTTTACTTTGTTGTTGCGACATAACCAAACCCACGTTTATTTTTTATAGGGAGTTCGCCATCAAACTGTCTTACTTTTTTACGTATGGTTGATATATGTGCTTCAAGCGCATTTTTAGAGAGCATATCGAACTGACCGACCACCGCTTCACTTATAAGCTCCAGCCCTAATACTCGCTCGTGGGCATTAAATAAGCACTCTATTATTTTGTATTCATTACGAGTGAGTTCAATGGCATGTTGCTGGTAATGAAGTGTTTTTAGCGAAAGATCTAATACACAGTCACCTACGGTAAGCGTATTTTGTTGGTTTTGCAGTGAACCACGGCGAAGTAGCGCAAGCACGCGAGCGTGAAGTTCTTCAAACGAAAACGGCTTAGTTAAATAATCGTCAGCCCCTTTCATAAGGCCATTTATTTTATCTTGCGGCTCACTACGAGCAGATAAAATAAGTACACGGCTTTGGTTATTACTGCTGCGCAATGCTTGCAAAATACTCATGCCATCTACACTCGGTAGCATTAAATCAAGTAATATTAGGTCGTAGTTTCCACTAAGTGCCATGCTTAATCCTTCTGAGCCGTCACCGGTTTCATCTACGGTAAAACCAAGGTTGCCAAGGCCTACTTGCAGGCTGCGCCTTAGTGCTTCTGAGTCTTCAATAACGAGGATGTTCATCTTTGCTCGATTTGTAAAAATAGCCTTGTTACTTTAACAAGGCTTTATTATCAAGTCACTTTGTTAATGATACCAACCATTTGTATAAGCTAAGTTACCTAGGTTGGCATGGGCTAGGGCTTTTTTAATCAGTTGCTCATCGTTTTTACATGGCACAAGCTGATTATTACTATACGTATAGGTGGTTGCTGGTTTTTGCGGTTGTAGCACCACCACTTTATTGTCGTGCATATAGGCAAAGTTTTTGTCGTATTGCATCATTGCGCGTTGTTTGTTGTCGCTAATAGGTTTTGATAAATCATGGCCTATCATAGGGTGTTTGCCACTTACGCCAATTAAAGATAGTAAAGTAACGGGAATATCGAGTTGGCTGGCTAGTTGATTATCGCGTTTATGGGCAATGTCTTTACCAAAAATAACCGCTGGAATTCTAAAGTGATCAATTGGCACCAAGCTAGCACCTGATACACGCGAGTCGTGATCGGCTATTACAATAAATACCGTATCGTCCCAGTAGCTCGACTTTTTAGCTTTTTCAATAAATGTACCTAGCGCGTAGTCAGCGTATTTTGCCGCATTATTGCGGGTTTGTTTTTGTTTGTCGTACAGGGTTATTTTATCGTCAGGAAATTCATACGGGCTATGGTTGGAGCTGGAAAATATAAGACTTAAAAATGGTTTATTTTGTTTTTTAAGTTTAGTGAGTTCGATATCAGCTTGGTCGTATAAGTCTTCGTCTGATGCGCCCCACGAGCCATTAAAGTCTATTTTATTAAAGTTATTTGTATCTACAATATCTTTAAAGCCATTACCTAAAAAGAAGCTTCGCATGTTATCAAAGTGGCTTTCGCCGCCATAAATAAATTGGGTGTTATAATTTTGCTTCGCTAAAAAGTCAGCGATAGTAAAAAAGTCACGTTGTGATTTATCAAGCTTAACAACTGCACGCGAAGGTGTAGGCGTAAAGCCTGTAATTATCGCTTCAATACCACGCACCGAGCGCGTGCCAGTGGCATATAAATTATCAAACCCCCAACCTTGCTGATAAAGGGCGTCAATATTAGGCGTTAGCGGTAAACCGCCAAGTGTGCCTACATAGCGTGCCCCTAAGCTTTCTTGTAAAATAATGACTAGGTTTTTTGGTTTAGTGTTATTCGTTGCGGTATGAAAGGTGTTTGTTGGCGCACTTTTATCAGTAAATGTGGCTTGGCTATCTTGCATATTATTGCGCACTATACTGAGCAGTTCATCTGCTGGCATTTTTCCGTAATAATCTTGGCTAGATTGCTCATTAGAGAGCTGCTTTACCGCAAATGCTACGCTATAAAGTGAGTTAAGGGTTAAGTCGTTAAGTAAGTGATCGGTCGAAAACGATACCATGGCTGGGTTAAGTGGTCTGTGCCCTAATGAATTACGCGCGCCTAAAATAGTTAAGCACACTAAAACTAACGCTAAAATTGATTGATTTAACCTTGTTAGTGACGACTTACTTTGCCATTGATGGCTAAATACTTTACCTGCAAATTTGCAGCTTAAAATAAGTGCTATAACAGCAATAAGTATTTCTAATTTATAGCCCGAAAAAATCATTTTAGAGACTTCTTTAGGGTAAATTAAATACTCTATAAATAAGCGGTTTGGGCGTAAATCATACTCGTTTATAAATGTAGGGGTAATCACTTCAAAAAAAACGAGTAAAGCAGACATACCCACTAAGTAAATTTTAATTAGGCTGCGTATTTTATTTTGCCAACCTACGCTCTGCATCAGTAAAGTAAGTAGCAATACGGGCATAATAATGTAGCTTAAAGTGGCTATATCAACTCTTAAACCACCTACAAATATAGAAAACCACGCATGCGATCCAAATACACGCTCCCCTTGCCATACACTTAAACCAAAGCGAGCAAGTGTTAAAAAGCCAAGGGCTAAAACAGCAAATACAACAAAAATCCATACCGGGCCAAGTGCATTTTTCACCTGAGGTATTACTTTAACTATTAGCCCCGTTATTTTAGGTATAAAATTTAGCTTTAAGCCCATAATACAGCCCACCAAATAAGTGCGGCAATTAACATGGCTATAAACACACTGGCAGAGGCTATATCTTTAGCGAGACCCGAAAGCTCATGGTGTTCGCTGCCAATCCTATCAACTACAACCTCAACTGCCGTATTTACTAGTTCAGCAAACAATACAAAAAGCAGGCTGGCTATAAGTAGTAATTTATCGCTTAGTGCAATTTCTTGCAGATACACAAACACACCAAGTAACGAAAACAGTGCTAACTCTTGTTGAAACGCCGCTTCAAATCGACTCATCCATTTTAAGCCGTTAAAAGAATGGTTTAAGGTAAAAATAAGGCGCATTAAGCCTTGGCGTTTTATAACGGTTTTATTGCTCATAGTTGTATTTCGCTTGGTGTTGTTTGGCAGCTCGCAAGTAGATCAAGCGATGCCTGATACGTTTTGCTGTTAATGCCAATTAAATTTAAAAGGGTGTGGAAAATATTGTTGTGTGAGCGTGCAGCATTGGTGTCTAAATTAGCTAAGCAGGTATTGGTAATGCGCTGATTATGCTCATCAGCCCACATATAAAGTGGTACGTGGGTTTGTGTGCTAGGCGCAAAGCTATACGGAAAGCCATGTAAATAAGCACCGCCCTCGCCAAGAGATTCACCATGATCTGACACATATAAAAATTGCTTATCTATATTGTTTGGCAGCGTTTTTAACTGCTCAATTACTTGGGCGTTAACAAAGTCGCTGTACGCAATGGTGTTGTCGTAGGTATTAACTAATTCATCAAATGAGCAATTTTGAATATCGCTTCTGTCGCAGGTTGGGGTAAATTGTTTAAATTGTTCAGGGTAGCGTTTAAAGTAAGTTGGCCCGTGCGAGCCCATCATATGCAGTACGATAACGGTGTTAGCTTGGGTTAAATTAGCCAGTTTGTGTTTAAGTGGAGCTAATAGCGCTTCATCAAAACAGTACTTACCATCACATAAAGTAGATTTTGTTGTAGGTATGTCGATAGTAACTACTCGCGTACATACGTCTTTACAGCCGCTGTTGTTATCAACCCAGAGTACATCACTGCCTGCGTGCTGGGCCAAATCAATCAAGTTTTGCTGGCTGTCGGCTTCGAGTCGATCAAAGTTTGTTTGTGTTTGCAACGAAAACATACAAGGTACAGATACCGCTGTAGCCGTGCCGCAAGACGCCACATTATTAAAGTAAGTAACGCCGTGTTTTTGGGTATAAAAATTGGTGTTACGTTTATAACCTTGATAAGCAAAGTTTTCTGCTCGTGCAGTTTCACCAACCACTATTACGGTTACGCTACTGGCATTAGGCGCAATTAGGGTAGGTGCAGCATCTATATTTTTAAATTCCATATTGGTATACAGCAGCTGATCGCGCATATATTTATAGCCGCTAGAGAGATACTGAAATGGAATAATTTCTTTTTTCAAAATGCGGTTATTGCGGCCCGTTGCAGCATAGTCGGCATAAAAGTTTGTAACCACCAATACTATAAGCGCCAAACACGCTACAACTAGCTTTACGCGGCTAAGTACTTCTTGGTGAGGGCGGGTAAAGTGTATTTTTATTTTGCTTAAAACAAAAACAGGCAGGGCACAAAACAGCAGTAAAAAGCCAATAAGCTGCGGATTTAAATAGCTTAATGCTTCGCTTGAATCAGTTTCGAAGGTGTTTTGGATCATAGAATAATCAAACACCACGCCATAATTTAAGGTGCCGTAAAGTACTGCACTGGAAATAACCAATAAAAAGTAATTAAGTGGCTTTAATAACCACCGAACCGACACTATCGAAAAAAATATAATTAGCAGGCAGAGTAGTAATAGCGGTACTGAAAATAAAAATAGCCACGAAAAAGAAGCTAAAGAAGTAATGGCGCTAAAAGAGCCATGAATGAATGGAATATTTATAACCAAGCAATAGTAGCAGGCAATCATTACTACAAAAGCGTTGGCGCTACAGTGAATGTAAAACCGTTTACCACGATTAAGTTTTTGCTGTGTAGATATAGGACTAAGTGAATGCATATTTAGGCTCGTTTAAAACAACAACGCCATGTTATGCAACAACACTTAAGAACTGCTTAAGAGAAGCTACGCATTTCCTGAGGGGGGTAAAATAAATTTATTCCCAGAGTATTATTAAAAATTAATCAAACCATAAAAAGGGCATATTAGAATAGGGAATTTATAGCGCTTAACTATTCACATAAAAAAACCATAGCAGGTAATTATAGTGAATATTAAAACCACTTAAATTGCTTATTTGTCTTTTATTTGAATTGAATTTGATGTTGACTTAAGGGGCTCAGCACGGTATTAATATAAAAAGAGAGCAAAGGAATAACCTTTGCGATAATTTAACAACATTTGGTATTAATTACATGCTTGCAAACGCACTAAACCTAGTCCTGATTATTATCGTGGTGATTATTCCCGCGAGGGCTTCGTAGTGCTTTAAAAAACTTAAGCATTTAAAAGCCCTCCGCACTTAACCGTTCGGGGGGCTTTTTGGTTTTAGCGGCAAAATATGTGATTGAATTGTCACTGAGGAATGAGGGTTTTATTAATGACAGGCGCAGAATTAACAATAGATTTATTAGCCAAACACGGCGTAAAAGAAGTATTTGGCTACCCAGGCGGAGCTATTATGCCAATTTACGATGCCTTGTATGGCGCGCCAGTCAAGCACTACCTTACTCGGCATGAGCAAGGTGCAGGCTTTGCGGCAGTAGGTTTTGCTCGTAGTACGGGTAAATTAGGAGTGTGTTTTGCAACGTCAGGCCCTGGTGCCACTAACTTAATTACTGCTCTTGCCGATGCGATGATGGACTCAGTGCCATTATTAGCAATTACCGGGCAAGTGCCTACCGCAGCGATTGGTTCAGATGCCTTTCAGGAGGTAGATGTGTTAGGTATGTCGCTGTCGTGTACTAAGCACAGTTACATGGTAGAGCGAGCCGAAGACTTAGCCGAAATACTGCAAGAGGCCATGCACTTAGCGCAAAGCGGTCGCCCAGGGCCCGTACTCGTAGATATCCCAAAAGACATTCAAATGGCGCAAGTGCCATTTCAGCCTTGGCTAGCAGCAGACGAGTACTTACCAGAACTTGATTTAAAGCAAGTTGCTATTGCTAATCAACTGCTTAGTGAAGCTAAACAGCCGGTTGCTTATGTAGGTGGTGGAGTGCAATCAGCGGATGCACAAGCCCAGTTGATGCAGTTTTTAAATAAAACCCACATGCCAGCGGTTGCCACACTTAAAGCGCTGGGCAGTGTGTTACCCGATTACGAGTATTACTTAGGTATGCTAGGTATGCACGGCGGCCAAGCTGCTAACTTAGCGGTGCAAGAATGCGATGTACTAGTGTGTATTGGGGCGCGGTTTGATGACCGTGTTACCGGCAACTTAGCAAAGTTTGCTGCAAACGCTAAAGTAATTCATTTAGACATAGACGCCGCAGAAGTCGGTAAGCGTAAACCAGCAAAAGCTTCTTTAATTGCTGACTTAAAAACGTCCTTACCTGCATTAGAGTGCTTTGTAACTCCGCAAGCATGGTGCGATTATAACAAAGCAATGATGGTTAAATATGCATGGCGTTACGACTATCCGGGCGACAAGGTATTTGCACCCTATTTACTTAATCAACTTAGCCAACGTATGCCTAAAACGGGTGTCGTGTGCTGCGATGTAGGTCAGCACCAAATGTGGGTGGCCCAGCATATGAAATTTAATCATCCCAGTAATCACTTAAGTAGTGGTGGTGCAGGCACTATGGGCTTTGGTTTACCTGCGGCAATTGGTGCACAAGTAGCGCGCCCCGATGACTTTGTTATTACGGTATCTGGTGATGGCTCTATCATGATGAACATTCAAGAGTTGGCAACAATTCGTCGTAATAATTTACCAGTAAAAATACTTATTTTAGATAACCAACGCTTAGGTATGGTACGTCAATGGCAGGAACTGTTTTTTGAAGAGCGCTACTCAGAAACTGACCTTTCAGATAATCCAGACTTTGTGCAGCTAGCAGCGGTGTTTGGTATACCAGGGCAAACCATAACCCATGCTAATCAAGTTGACGATGCAATAACTGCACTGGTTAATAGTAAAGGTCCATACATAGTACATGCCTGTATTGATAATAAAGAAAATGTATGGCCGCTAGTACCACCAGGTGCAGCTAACGATGAAATGATGACGGGGAAAGCACAATGAAACATAGTTTAACAATCGCCTTAAAAAATCAAAGTATTGCTGTAGAGCGTTTTTTACGCGTAGTACGTCATCGTGGTTTTGACTTAACCCATTTTCAACTCAATATAGACGATGGCCAATACCATGTAACCATGACGGTAGACAGCGATAAGCCAATTCACTTATTAACCAGCCAGCTAAATAAGCTGGTGGACGTAAAAGCCGTTACTTTACAAAATTTACAGCAACAAGCGGTTTAAGTGTGCGCGCAGTAAACAATTGCAGAGTGGGTTAATAAACTTACTCAATAACTAAGAATGAGGAATGCTTGCTTATAAAGCAGCAAAACAGAGGTAACCATGGCAAAATTAAGAAGTGCAACAACAACCGAAGGTCGAAAACGTGCAGGTGCTCGTGCATTATGGCGTGCAACAGGAATGACAGATAGCGATTTCGGAAAGCCGATTATTGCGGTTGTAAACTCATTTACACAATTTGTACCTGGGCATGTGCACCTTAATCAGCTGAGCGAACTGATGGCTGAAACCATTACCCAAGCGGGTGGCGTGCCAAAAGAATTTAACACCATAGCGATAGATGATGGTATTGCTATGGGCCATGGTGGCATGTTGTATTCACTGCCATCACGCGACCTAATTGCCGACTCGGTTGAGTACATGGTTAATGGCCACTGCGCCGATGCGATGATTTGTATTTCAAACTGCGACAAAATTACCCCAGGAATGATGCTTGCAGCGTTGCGTTTAAATATTCCGGTTATATTTGTATCGGGTGGTCCGATGGAAGCCGGTAAAACTAAACTTGCTAATATCGATATTAAACTCGATTTGGTAGACGCCATGGTTAAAGGTGCAGATGAGTCGGTAAGTGATGCAGATTCAGAGCAAGTGGAGCGCTCAGCATGTCCTACATGTGGTTCGTGTTCAGGCATGTTTACTGCCAATTCTATGAACTGTTTACTTGAAGCCATTGGTTTAGCACTACCGGGTAACGGTACTACGCTAGCAACGCATAAAGACCGTAAACAATTATATGTTGAAGCGGGCGCACGCATTGTTGATTTGTGCCGCGAGTATTACCAAAAAGATAACCAAGAAGTATTGCCACGCGCGATTGCTAACAAAACAGCCTTTATGAACGCCATGGTAGTAGATATAGCCATGGGCGGCTCGTCAAATACGGTATTACATTTACTTGCTGCGGCGCAAGAGGCAGGTGTTGATTTTGATATGTCGCACATTGATGCACTATCTCGTAAAACGCCATTTTTATGTAAAGTAGCACCCGCTACGCCAGAATATCATATTGAAGATGTACACCGCGCTGGTGGCATGATGGCAATTGTACGTGAGTTGGGTAAAGCAGGCTTAGTTGATATGTCGGTAAATCATGTCGCTGGGTCAACAATGGCTGAGCTAGTTAAAAAGTGGGATGCAACAGACCCAACTAACGAAGCTGCTCACAAATTTTATCGTGCAGGCCCTGCGGGTATTCGCACTACTAAAGCAATGAGCCAAGAATGCCGTTGGGATGAGGGCGATAACGACCGCGAACATGGTTGTATTCGTAGTGTTGAACACGCTTTTCGTCAAGATGGTGGTTTAGCCGTACTGTCGGGCAATTTAGCGGTTGATGGCTGTGTTGTAAAGAGCGCGGGTGTAGTTGATGACATGCTACATTTTGAAGGTACTGCCGTGGTGTATGAGTCGCAAGATGATTCGGTAGAAGGTATTTTAAACGACGAAGTAAAAGCCGGCGATGTAGTGGTTATTCGTTATGAAGGGCCAAAAGGCGGGCCTGGAATGCAAGAAATGCTTTATCCAACCAGTTACTTAAAGTCAAAAGGCTTAGCAGAAAAATGTGCCTTGATCACTGATGGTCGTTTTTCTGGCGGCACATCAGGCTTATCAATTGGCCATGTATCACCAGAAGCGGCTAGTGGTGGTGCGATTGCCTACGTTGAAAACGGCGATAAAATAATTATTGATATTGCTACTCGCGAAATTACTTTAGCGCTTAGCGATGCAGAGCTCGAAGCTCGTAAACAAAAACAGCTAGCGCGTGGCAAGCAGGCTTATAAACCGCTTGATCGTCAGCGTTATGTATCATCTGCGCTTAAAGCATATGCGCTACTTGCTACCAGTGCCGATAAAGGTGCAGTGCGCGATTTAGCCAAACTAGAGGAGCTTAGTTAATTATGGTTTCTCAAGAACTCGATTATTTTCGTGCAATTATTCAAGCAAACATGGAGCCGCTGGCTAAAGTAACTGAGGTTAGCAAAATGGCCGAACTCAGTACTAAGCTGGGCAACCATGTGTGGCTAAAACGCGAAGACCAGCAGCCGGTGTACTCATTTAAATTACGTGGTGCATTTAATAAACTTAACAAGCTGCCTAAAGGCTCAGTAGTGATTACTGCATCTGCGGGAAATCATGCTCAAGGTGTGGCGCTGAGTGCCTCACATTTAGGGCATCAGGCAACTATAGTTATGCCAGTAACTACCCCAGAAATAAAAGTAAGTGCAGTGCGTGCACTTGGTGGTGAAGTAGTATTACATGGTCATCATTTTGATGCCGCTAAAGCCCATGCGCTAGAACTTACAGAGCAACTCAACGGTATATTTGTACCGCCATTTGACGACCCAGACGTAATTGTAGGGCAAGGCACAGTAGCCCGTGAGCTAATGCAGCAGTTAAACGAGCTTGATGCGGTATTTATTCCCGTTGGCGGCGGCGGTTTGCTTGCTGGTATGGCGGTATATATAAAATCACTGCGCCCTGATATTAAAGTAATAGGGGTAGAAGCCGACGAAAGTGCCTGCTTACAAGCCGCACTAAAAGCAGGTAAGCCAGTAGAGCTTGATAGAGTTGGTAGTTTTGCCGATGGTGTGGCGGTTAAAATTATTGGCACTGAAACGTTTAGATTAGCGCAAAAGTTTTGCGACGACGTAGTTACCGTAAGCAGCGATGAGATATGCGCCGCCATGCAAGATATTTTTGTATCTACGCGTGCCATTGCCGAGCCTTCAGGCGCGCTTGCCACTGCCGGGCTGAAAAAGTGGAGTCAGCAATCGGGGTTAAAAGGGCTGCATTTAGCTGCCGTGCTTTCAGGAGCTAATTTAAATTTTGATCGCTTACGTTATGTAGCAGAGCGCACCGCACTTGGCGAAAAAAACGAAGCGCTATTAGCCGTTACCATTAATGAAGAAAAAGGCAGTTTTAAACAATTTTGTGCCTCGTTAGGTGGGCGCGCTATTACCGAGTTTAATTATCGTTATGCAGGGCCCGGCGATGCGCAAATATTTGTAGGTATTGCGCTACGTCAAGGGTTACAAGAGCTAGAAGAGTTAAAGCGAGATCTAACCAATAACAATTATCAATTTTGCGACCTATCGGATAACGAACTCGCTAAGTTACATGTGCGTTATATGGTTGGAGGTAAAGCACCTGAGCAATTACATGAACGTTTATTACAGTTTGAGTTTCCTGAATACCCGGGCGCATTAGCACGCTTTTTAGATACCTTAGGCAGTAATTGGAATATTACTTTATTTCATTATCGTAATCATGGTGGCTCTACGGGGAATGTATTAGCAGGTTTTGCAATTGAACCAAGCCAATTTGATGTGTTTAATGAGCACTTAAATCGCTTAGGCTATAACGTACAAGATGAAACAAATAACCCGTGTTTTACCCAGTTTTTAACCTCGCAGCCTCAGGGCAAAAACGTCGATAAACTCGCTTCGGCATAACCCTCTTTATTAACAAGCACCTCGTTGAGGTGCTTGCTTTATCATGTTTTTTACATATTATTATCAATAAATAATAATATGCTTTGAGGGGAACTCGTTGCTAATTAAAGGACTAATCATTGTTTTAGGGCTTTTTTGTTGCCAGCTACAGGCGCAAGAACCGGTTACATTGCAATTAAAATGGACTCATCAATTTCAATTTGCCGGCTATTATATGGCCAAGCATAAAGGCTTTTATAAAGAGGTCGGGCTGGATGTAAATATACTCCCTGCCAAGTTAAGTATGCCCGACAGTTTTGATGCAGTAGCACAAGGTGAGGTGCAGTTTGGCATTGGTCATTCTGGTGTTTTACAGCAACGCATTGCCGGTAAACCTTTAGTGGCAATGGCTGCTATATTGCAGTTTTCCCCTTATTGCTGGATGGTTAAAGACAGCTCTGATATTTTTCATGCACGAGACTTTATTACTAAACGAGTCACTACCAGCGGTAAAAGAGAGAATACTGAGTTATTAATTATGCTCCAGCGCAGTGGCATTAATACCGACCGCTTAGCCCATTATGAAGGTGATAATCCGACCCGCGCATGGATTGACAATAAAGTAGATGCAATGCAAGTGTATGTAACCGACCTACCTTATTACATGGCGCAGCAAGGAATTGCCCACAGACTTATTTGTCCGCAAAGGTACGGTATGGATCTGTATGCCGATATTTTGTTTACTAGCCAAAGTATGCTTAAAAACCACCCGCAAACAGTAGAAAGCTTTTATCAGGCAAGTCTTAAAGGCTGGCGTTATGCAATGATGAATATGGATGAAGCGATAGCAGTAACTCAGCAATATGCACCGCATAAAAGCCCCCATCAGCTAGCTTATGAAGCCGAGGTATTAAAAGGCTATGTTACAGTACCCAGTACTCACCTAGGTAATATGTCGATGGCAAAGTGGCGCTTAATAGCTGATTTATATGGTGTTGAACAAAGTGATTTTGACAAAGTAAAAACTAGTTTTATATATAAGTATCAGGAGCCCGAAAGATTACAGCTTTCATGGATGTTACTGGCAGCAATTATTATCAGCATTATTTCTATCCCGCTGTATTTACGTTTAATCTTCAAAAAATAACCACTTAATGACAGTGGGCTGAGCTGCTATAATTAATTGTGTTTATTTATTTTAAGTTGATATGACCTTAGCTGAGCAGTTTTCTGCACTTGATTCTCTCCTTATGCGTAATCGCCAATATTGGCAATGTACGGCATTTGATTTTGATGCACTACCTTGGCCTGAGCTACAAGAGCCTTTAAATAATTTAACGGATGAAGAAGTTGCCCAATTAGATGGCAATGAAGAACAGTTATATCAATTTTTTGAGCCGCATATTGAGCAACTTGAACAGCTGGTAAATTTGTGTGAGTTACCAACAGCGAACTTAACGCGCAGTGACTATCCGTTTTGGCTTAGTAACGGTATAAAAGGGCGGAAGTTTCAGCAGCTGCAAGATTTTGTAGCGGCTTTACCCAGTAGTACCAAGCCTGTTTTAGAATGGTGCGCGGGTAAAGGACACCTCGGGCGTATGCTAGCGTTTAATGGTGCTAAAAGCGTGCACAGTATAGAGCTGCAACCGCAATTATGTGAGCAAGGGCAGCACAGTGCAAAGCAGCAAGGCTTAGCTATGCACTTTAGCCAAGCAGATGTATTGAAGGATGACATTACTGCTTTTTTTAAAGCCGATATGCACGCAGTCGCTTTACATGCTTGCGGCGGTTTACATCAAGCTTTTATGCAGCAGGCCAGTGTAGCTAAAGTCTCTAACATTAGTTTTTCTCCTTGTTGTTATCATTTATTTACCCCAGATAATTACCTAGCAATGAGTACGCTTGCACAACAAAGTCTCCTTAACTTAACTCATCGCGACTTAAAGCTCGCACTTCAAGAAATGGTCACCGCGCCTTCACGCATAGTTAAAGTGCGTAACACTGAAGTTGCATGGCGACTCGGGTTTGATGCCCTGCGAAAATCGATTACTAATGAGCAACATTACGTCAGTGTGCCGTCGGTTAACAAGGCGGTGTTTTCAGATTCATTTAAATCGTTTTGTGCATGGGCTGCAGACAAAAAGTCGTTAAAGTTGACACAAGAGATTGATTATAATAAGTTTTTACTTATTGGGCAGGACAAAATAAAAGTAACTGATCGTATTGAACTGGTTCGACATGTGTTCAGAAGAGCAATAGAAGTTTGGCTTGTGCTCGATCGTGCTTTATATTTACAGCAGCAAGGCTATCAAGTCAGTATTAAAACGTTTTGCGCAAAACAGTTAACACCGCGCAATATTTTGATCTTGGCAAATTACCCGTCTTCGAACTGAAAAGAGATGCAATGAGAAAGCTAAAAAATTTATTCGACAATAATAAACGTTGGGCAGATCGCACTAGTAAAGCGGATCCTGACTTTTTTAAAATACTATCAATGCAGCAAAATCCAGAGTACTTATGGATTGGTTGTTCCGACTCCCGCGTGCCAGCCAATCAAATTGTAGATTTACTCCCAGGTGAGCTATTTGTACATCGTAACGTAGCAAACGTAGTTGTACATACAGATCATAACTGTTTATCGGTAATGCAATATGCTGTTGAAGTATTAAAAGTTAAACATATTATGGTGGTGGGGCATTATGGTTGTGGTGGTGTACAAGCAGTACTAGATGAAGCCCGCTTTGGCTTTATTGATAATTGGCTGCGCCATGTTGGTGATGTAAAAGAGAAGCACCTAGAGCAATTAAATGCAGTGCCTGAAAAAGAGCGTTTAAGCCGTTTAATAGAGCTTAATGTAATTGAGCAGGTACGTAATGTAGCGCGTACTAATATAGTACAAGACGCATGGGCACGTGGACAAAGTTTATCGATTCATGGTTGGGTTTACGGCCTAGAAAATGGCCACCTACATGACCTAGAGTCAGTAGTAACTTGTGCATCAGAAGAAGCCGACACTTATAAAAAAGCCGTGCAACACGTGTTTTCAAAACTTGACCATGGATAATTAAAGCGATGACAAAAACGGCGGTAATTATAGGTGCAACAGGGTTAGTAGGAAATGAGTTATTAAAAAAGTTACTACAAAGCGCGTATTTTTCTAATGTAATTGCCTTAAGCCGTCGTGCGCTAAGCATACGTCATCCAAAACTCGTTAATCATATAATTGAGTTTGATGAGTTAACTCAATATGCTGCATTATTTAAAGGCGATGTGTTTTTTTCTTGTTTAGGTACTACTAAAAAGCAAGCCGGCTCAATTGCGGCGCAGCGAAGAGTTGATTTTGATTATCAATTTATTGCCACGCAATTAGCCGCAAGTAATGGTGTGCAACATTACTGCTTGGTGTCATCAAGTGGTGCAAATGCGCACAGCACTAGCCCTTATTTAAAAATGAAGGGGCAACTAGAGCAGCAGGTTAAGCAACTGCCTTTTGCACGTATCAGTATTTTTCAGCCGTCGTTATTATTAGGTAACCGTAAGCGGTTTAGAGTGGCTGAGAAAATTGGCAGTGTTATTTTACCCATTATAACTCGTCTGCCACTTTTAAAACGCTATAAACCAATAACTGGGGAGCAAGTAGCGCAAAAAATGCTGGTTGTGAGTTGCGCGCAGCAGAGCAATTTAGCTTACTATGTACTTGATGAGCTATTTAACCTGAGCTCCGGATAATAAATCTATCTCAAGCAGCTATTTTCAGCGCTAACTGCGTTGAATTTACTTGCAATAGGCCAGCTATTGACGCATAAATTCGCCTTGTTTTCACTGAAAACTTCTGGCTAGAGAAAATAAATATAATTATAATTCAATATGTTAGTAAATTCCTTAACCAGAGTTCAAGTTATTTAATTAATTAGCACTATTACAAAACAAAAAAGCAGCCTTGGCTGCTTTTTTACTTTAAGCGTATATATTATTCAGCATTTGGCTGAGTGCTAAGTTGTTGCTCTAACAGTGCAACTTTAGCTTCAAGCTCAGTTAGCTTTTCGCGTGTACGGATCAGTACTTGGCTTTGTACATCAAATTCTTCACGACTTACAAAGTCCATCTCAGCAAGCTTGTTTTGTAAAACTTGTTTGGTTTTACCTTCGAGTGTATCGGCTAAGTTTTTTACGCCTTGTGGCATATTACTAGTGATTTGCTTTGCAATTTCTTCAAGTTTTGCTGGATTAATCATGTTCGTCCCTTGGCTGTTGCCCAGAATTTATAATAACTAATATTACCTTATAGCCAGTGTATTTAACACAGGTTGATCTTTATCGAATTAATTAGTGCAATTGCTATGCTCGCTGTAATGGTTACGTTAAAATTGCCCGTCTTTTTAAATCTCTTTGGTCGTTATGAAACTCAATCCTAAACAAGATGAAGCGGTAAAATATATTAGTGGGCCATGCTTAGTGCTTGCTGGAGCTGGCTCTGGTAAAACGCGTGTTATTACTAATAAAATCGCATATTTAGTGAAACAGTGTGAGTATAAAGCGCGTAATATTGCCGCGGTTACTTTTACCAATAAAGCTGCTAAAGAGATGCGTGAGCGTGTTTTGCAAACACTTGGCAAGCAAGATGCCAAAGGGCTTTGGGTATCTACATTTCATACGCTGGGTTTAGAAATTATCAAAAAAGAACTTAGTACACTGGGCTTTAAGCCGGGTTTTTCGCTATTTGACGATCAAGATACCAACCAGTTATTAAATGATTTAACCGAAGACGAACTTAAAAATGATAAAGACCTACTCAAGCTATTAAAAATGGCAATTGGTAGCTGGAAAAACGAATTAATTTTACCAGAACAAGCAATCCGCGAAGCGCAAGAGCCACAAAAAGCATTATTTGCACAGCTTTATGGTCGCTATCAAAACCAGTTACGTGCTTACAATGCACTAGATTTTGATGACTTAATAATGATCCCTACTTTGCTCCTTACTAATAATGCCACTTCACGGATGCGCTGGCAGCAACGCTTTAAATACTTGCTGGTGGATGAGTACCAAGATACCAATACCAGCCAATACCAACTTGTTAAGCTGTTAGTAGGTGAACGTGCCCGCTTTACTGTGGTAGGCGATGACGATCAATCGATATATTCATGGCGCGGTGCGCGTCCGCAAAACTTAGTGTTATTAAGTAAAGACTTCCCCGGGCTTAGACTTATTAAGCTGGAGCAAAACTACCGTAGTGCAGGGCGAATACTAAAAGCGGCTAATATATTAATTGCCAACAACCCGCACGACATTGAAAAAAAGCTGTTTAGTGAGCTCGGTTATGGTGAGCCAATAAAAGTAATTGGTTGTCGTGATGAAGAGCATGAGTCTGAGCGCGTAGTGGCTGAAATTATTTCGCATAAGTTTATGAAACGCACTAGCTACAAAGATTACGCTATTTTATATCGCGGTAATCACCAAGCGCGAGGCTTTGAAAAATCGTTAATGAGTAACCGTATTCCATACAAAATTAGCGGTGGTATGTCGTTTTTTTCGCGCTCAGAAATTAAAGATATTATGGCCTACTTACGGCTGCTGGTTAATCAAGATGATGACAATGCATTTTTACGAATAGTAAATACACCACGGCGCGAAATAGGCACGGTGACACTTGAAAAGCTGGGCACGCTCGCAAATGAAAAGCACATGAGTTTATTTGCTACCTGTTTTGATAATGACCTAGGTTATAGGCTAAAAGGGCGTGGTTTGAACGCACTTACTGGGTTTGCACGTTGGGTTGTGGAGCTATCAGACAACGCGGTGCGCGGTGATACCCTAGAAGCGGTTAAAGATTTAGTGCGTAACATTAACTACGAAGCGTATTTATACGAGTCATCACCTAGTGCCAAAGCGGCTGAAATGCGGATGAAAAACGTATCGGAGTTATATCGGTGGATCACCGACATGCTAACCGGCGACGCCGATAACGAGCCCATGACCTTGGCCGAAGTAGTGAGCAAACTTACATTACGCGATATGTTAGAGCGTAACGAAGAAGAAGATGAAGCCGACGCGGTGCAGTTATCAACCTTGCATGCATCAAAGGGACTAGAGTATCCGTACGTGTTTATGGTGGGTATGGAAGAGGGCTTGCTACCGCATCAGGTAAGTATTGATGAGGACAACGTAGATGAAGAGCGTCGCCTTGCGTATGTTGGGATCACCCGAGCTCAACAAGAGCTCACCTTAACTTATGCTAAAATACGTCGTCAATTTGGCGAAACATCACAAACAGAGCTCAGTCGTTTTGTACAAGAACTACCACAAGACGATTTAGCATTCGAGAATAAAAAAGCACCTAATAGCCAAGCCGAGCGAATGGAAAAAGGTCAGGCGCGTGTGGCTAATCTACGCGCTATGCTTAAAAAACCTGAATAAATTGGTTAACGTTGCAGTGATTCAGAGTGACTAATAGAGGGCTGCAAGCTACTGTTAAGTGCAGACTGTTTACCGATAAAAAATCCTAGACCGTGTTTATCTAATAGAGCTCTAAAATTTAATATAGCAGGGCCTTTTGCTATTACTTTAGTGTTTTTAATTTTAGTAATGGCAAGTACGCCCTGCAGTTGTAGGTCGTAGCTAGCTTGCTGCAAAATACGTTTACTAAATGTTGAGCTTAGTAGTAGGTAGTCAAAATCAATTTCGCTAAGTAAGTTAAGCTCGCATTTATCTTTAGCAAAATTATTTAACCCAATAGAGTAGCCGTTTAAAGATAATTGCTTTAAATTTTCAATTTGTGTTGCACTAGCATAACGAATTTCTTGCTCGTCAAAGAGTAAGCAAAGCTGTGTTTTGTTTTCGCATTGGCTCAAAGCATCAGTAAATAAATTAAACTCAGGATGGGCCAATAACAAACTAGAGCAAGGTAGTAAGCCGACGTTTAAGTTAGCGTTACTTGTTTGTGTGTATGCTTGTTGCAGTAGCTGAAGTTCAACATTAAGATGTTGCTCTTTATCGCAGGCAAACTTTTTTAGAATATCAAAACTGGTATAGCCCAATATAGGGTGCTCGCCAAATGCCTCTAGCAATGACTCAGACTGGCAATTTTCATCAAGAGTAATGATCTCAGAACTTCTAAAATTCATTGGTAGCTGTTCAAGGTAATGCAGTACTGGTGATTGCTGCTCTGGTATTGCTTGCGTTAATAGCGGGTGGAATAGCTCATAGCGGTTTCTACCTGAGTTTTTAGCGTAGTACATAGCGGCATCGGCATCACGAATTATTTCATCCGTATTTTTATAGCTTTGGTTAGAGTAAGTTATACCAATACTTGCACCACTTTGCAGTGACGAGCCTTTAAAACAAAATGGTTCTGCCATTAAGTTAATGATTCTATTAGCAACATCTTCAGCTTGTTGAGGCTCGGTTAAATGAGTCAATAAAATTACAAACTCATCCCCCCCTAAGCGCGCTAATAAGTCGTGCTCGCGAATACACTGCGAAAATAGCTTACTCACGCTAATTAAAAACTGATCCCCGGCATGATGGCCAAGTTGGTCGTTAATACTTTTAAACTTATCTAAATCAATAAATAATACGGCAAAGTGTTGCTCTACAAAGCGATGATATTCTTGCAGGGTTTTTTCAAGTTGAGTTAAAAATAAGCTTCGGTTAGCTAAACCGGTCAGCGAGTCGTGATGCGCGTCGTGATAAAGCTGCTGCTCTATTTTTTTTCGCTCATCAATTTGCATTTGTAAATGTAGGTTAGCTTGGCGTAACTCTTTAGTTTTTTCGTCAACTCGAAACTCAAGCTCCTGATGACTCTTTTTAAGTGCGATATTAGCTAATTTTGTTTGTAATACTGTAGCAATTTGATGGGATACAAAGGTGATGAGTTCGCAATCATCTTGGCTAAAAATATGTTTATTGTTATACGCTTGGCAAACAATTAAACCAATAACACCTTGTGATGTTTTTAATGGTGCGCCAAGCCAACTAGTAGCCATTTGCTTTTCAGGCACAGGTGAAGTGCGTTGTACTGTGCCATCTTGTATAAGCGCTTTTGCTCTATCGGGATGTATAAGCTGAGTTTCTTCGGTGCTAATTACCAGCTCACTATAGCCTTTAGAAAAACGCCTTGATTGAGGGTTCTTTTTAAATTCATCTACGTAATAAGGAAAGCTTAGCCAGCCAGAATCTTTGTTATAAAGTGCAATATAAAGGTTATCAGCATAGGTTATCGACTTTATAATTTCATGCAGTTGTAAATATACATCATCAATATTTTTAGCTTGTGTTGCCAGCTCCGATATTTTAAATAAAATTTGCTGGCGTTGTAGGGCTCGTTTACGTTGTTCGACTTCAAGGTTAAGCGCTGCGTTACTTTGTGTAAGTGCTTGGGTGCGAATTTTAACTTCGGCTTCGAGTTGCTCGCGCTTTTTTACTCGCTCTATTGCGGTAGCTAAGTACAGCGACATAACCTCTAGTAATTGTATTTGTTGAGGGCTGTATCCTTGCTCTGTGTCGTAACTTTGTGCTGCAAGTACGCCTATAATGCTTTTTTCTTGAAATACAGGCACGCCAATCCAGTGCTCAGCAGGCGTACCTAAAGCTTTAAATAAACCATTATTAGCAGCATCTTGCATTTGTTGCTTAGTAAAGTAGGTTGTTTTACCTTGTTTAAATACATAACCAGTTGCACCTTCGTTAAAACTATTATGCTGATTAAGGGCAATAGCAAGACCATCTTTTTCGTCTGAAAAATAAGAAAGTTCTAATAAGTTTGTGTGTCTGTTGGAAAGTACAACATAAAAACTTTTGCTTGGTACGTACTTTTGCAAAATATCGTGTATAGCGGGATAGAGTAAGGTAAGTTCTGCAACCGTGCTGGCTTGCTCTGATAATAGGATCAGGGCATTTTGTAGATGATGTGCATGCTTGTACTTTTTCAGTAGCGCTTTAAGACGTTTATTTTGATGCGCTAAGTTACTAGGTACTGTTAATTTATCTTCCAATGATGTTAACCAGCTGTGTTTTTATTGTATACTAATTGCGCTTATAATTTCATTTTTAACTATTAGCGTCAAGTATATATTCGTTAAAATAGCGGTTAAAAGTAGATAAAAAGCATTAAAAAAGGCTTACCTTAGGTAAACCTTTTTATTTATTGATTTTAGTAGGCTTTTACTTAGTTGTCATAAAGTTAATTGCGGCACTAATTTCGTCTTCAGAACAATCCATACAAGTACCTTTTGGCGGCATTGCATTAAAACCATTCAGTGCGTGATCGAGTAATACATCATTACCTTTAGCAAGGCGAGGTGACCAATCATCAGCCGATTTAGGTGCGCCTAACGCACCAGTACCGTGACACGCAAAACATGAAGCTTGATATACTTGCTCGCCAGAACGTGGGCCAGTAGGGGCTGCAGGAGCGGCCACTTTGTCACCCTCAAGGTATACAGCACCAATCGGTGCGAGACGTTTTTTGATTGCATCGGCAGTCATAGAGTTATCATATGGCTGTGCGTATGCGGTGGTTGCTAGCATTAGTAATGCTGCAGCTGATAGTTTTTTCATTTTGCCTTGCCCACTTCAATTTGAACGTGATCAATCACGATTGTAAATGACGGAATTTAAAACAATTATAACTCCCCTAAGCAATTTATAAAATGCTAAGAGTAGATTTTATTGATTAAATCGACTAAAGATTGCGTTAACTCAATAAAAACAGCAGTTTACTAAATGGTTAAACAGAGTAACTGTTATTCTAAGTTACAAAAATCTAAATAGATCATATTGATCAAAAATCAGCTTAGTGCGAGCACTTCACTCACCAGTTTAGCTATTCCAGCATCGGCATCGAGTATAGATTGTGCCAGCATATAGGCTGGTGTTGTTACTAGCTTGTACTGCTGATCTACAACAATATCATCTACTGCGCAGGTGACATGCTGAGCACCTAGGGTGTTAAGTGCATTAGCTGTGTCACTATCATTACCTATAGTTAGGTGTGCTTGCTGATAAATAAAAGGAATTAAATTAGGAGCAATACACATATAGCCCGCTGCTTTATTGGTATTGGCAAACGCTTTACAGGCATGTAACACGTCAGCATTAATACTTGCCTGTGGCCCTTTTATAGCAAAGTCAGATAGATTTTTTGCAGCACCAAAACCACCCGGTACAATTAAAGCGTCAAACTGTGTAACGTCCAGCTCAGTAATCGCTTTTACTTCGCCGCGAGCAATACGCGCTGCTTCTACAAGTACATTACGATTATCGGTGGTTTCTTCACCAGTGAGGTGATTAATGGTGTGATGCTGCGCTATATCGGGTGCAAAGCATTGATAACTTGCACCATTTTTTGCTATGTGTAATAAAGTCAAAACGGCTTCATTAATTTCACTACCATCATAAACGCCACAACCGGCTAAAATTACTGCAACTTTTTTCATTTTTTATCTGCTCCGTTTAAGTCGGCAAACTAAAATTTAGTTCGATAGATTAGGGTCTGTTAACCTTTGCGGATTAAAATTTGTTCAAACTAGGAGCGATTTGATCGCGGCGCGAGGTTTGTAACCTAGTAGGCTCGATAACTGCTCCTGCGTTATTCTACTGGCTTACATCTATGTGTAAATAAGTAAAAACAGAGCAAAGCTTTTGCATCCTGCTCATGCCCCTAACAAAGAGTTAATCGCCCCTAGACAGAACCCTTCGGGCAGCGCATGTTTGGTATTAATGCTGCGTTATCGCCTATTTATGGGGAATAACCACACCACATAGGCTCTGCCTTGTCTAAATACCAAACACACTGCTGCAAACTCAATCTTGAAAGATCAACAGACCTTCAAGTTTAACATGGCAAAAATAATCTGTTTGAAAAATTATTTGTATAGTTACTGTTCGCTAAGCGAGTGATCATAGGGTATATGCCATTTGGTGATCAACCACAGTGAAAAAAATTATAAAGGATCGCTATGATCTTTGATCCATTATGCTAGAATGCTCGTCCAGTTATTTAAATGGATGCAAATAATGGCAATGACTAACAGCGGATGTAACGCTTAAAACTTTTTTCCACATTGGTAAAAAAATAATAAAAAAAGAACCTCGTATTATCTTTTTTAGTAAAAACAACCAGTTAACTTTATTTCTAAGCGTTTTTTAATGCTTTGGAAGAATGGTCTGTGGCTGTTATCTACAAAGTTATCCACAGTTTGTTCTGAATTAATCAACATCAGTAGTATTAATTCGCAGTCGTTTTATTCACTGCCTTATGGCATGCTTATAATTATCTTACTTTTTGTATTTAGGATCCAAATTCACCATGGCTCAGATCCCCGAAAACCCACTTATTTTAGTTGATGGCTCTTCATATTTATTTCGTGCTTATCATTCACCGCCACATTTAACTAACTCAAAAGGTGAAGCGACCGGAGCGATATATGGTGTGATCAACATGCTAAAAAGTTTGATCAGACAATATGATCCCTCGCATATGGTGGTTATATTTGACGCTAAAGGCAAAACCTTTAGAAATGACATGTATAGCGAATATAAAGCGAACCGTCCGCCAATGCCAGATGACTTACGCACGCAAATAGCGCCAATCCACCGTATTATTAAGGCAATGGGTTTTCCGCTTATTAGCATTGAAGGTGTTGAAGCCGACGATGTAATTGGTACGTTTGCGCGCATAGCTTCAGAGCAAAAGCGCCACGTACTGGTTTCTACCGGCGATAAAGATATGGCGCAGTTGGTAAATGAACATGTAACGCTTATAAACACCATGACCGACAGTATCTCGGATCCTGTTACTGTAGTTGAAAAGTTTGGTGTGGGCCCAGAACTTATTATCGATTATTTAGCTTTAATGGGCGATAAAGTAGATAACATTCCAGGGGTAGAAGGGTGTGGTCCTAAAACTGCGGTTAAGTGGTTAGAAAAATACGGATCGCTACAGGGCGTTATGGATAATGCCAGCGAGATCAAAGGTAAAATAGGAGAGAAGTTAGCAGCTGCGCTAGATCATCTGCCTTTAAGCTATCAACTTGCCACTATTAAGTGTGATGTTGAGGTTGAGTCGGATCTTGATACCTTTAAGTTACAAGAGCCCAATAAAGATGAGCTAATTGCGCTTTATGGTGAATGTGAATTTCGTCGTTGGTTAGCTGAGTTACTCGATAACCCTAAAGATACCGAAACACACTTAGCTGTTCCCACTGAGGCTAACGAAGTACCAAAAGTAGCAGAGGCACAATACGAAACTATTTTAACCGAGAGCCAGTTTGATGCATTAATAGAGCAGCTAAATGATGCTGAGCTATTTGCCTTTGATACAGAAACAACCAGCCTTGATTACATGCAAGCACAGTTAGTAGGTATGAGCTTTGCGGTAAAAGCCGGTGAAGCTGCTTATTTACCCGTTGCTCACGACTATCCGGGTGCACCTGAGCAACTAAGCCTTGAGTTTGTAATGCAAAAATTAGGACCTATTCTAGCCGATGCCAAAAAAGCTAAGGTAGGGCAAAACCTTAAATACGATAAAAGCGTATTAGCAAATGCGGGTTATGAATTAAACGGTATTAAGTTTGATACCATGCTTGAATCGTATGTGCTTAACAGTGTGGGTACGCGCCATGATATGGATTCACTGGCACTTAAATTTTTAGGCCATAAAAATATCAGCTTTGAAGATATTGCTGGTAAAGGTAAAAAGCAACTTACTTTTAATCAAGTAGAGCTAGATAAAGCCGGCCCCTATGCCGCTGAAGATGCAGATATTACGCTGCGTTTACACCAAGTTTTATGGCCAAAATTAGCCGCTGACGAAAAACTAAAATCAGTATTCGAAGATATAGAAATGCCACTGGTTAATGTTATTTCTGATATTGAACGCACTGGTGTAGCAATAGACAGCAAAATGCTTGCTGCGCACAGCCAACGCTTAGGCGAGCGTTTATTGGAGCTGGAAAAAGAAGCGTATGAAATAGCGGGTGAACCATTTAATTTAAGTTCTCCAAAACAACTACAAGTATTGTTGTTTGAAAAACTGGAACTGCCAATAATTAAAAAAACGCCTAAAGGCGCGCCTTCTACCGCAGAAGAAGTATTACAAGAATTAGCGCACGACTATCCACTGCCTAAAGTAATTATTGAGCACCGTGGTTTATCAAAGCTTAAATCAACCTATACCGACAAATTACCGTTAATGGTTAACGAGAAAACGCAGCGTGTGCATACCTCGTATCATCAAGCCGTAACGGCAACTGGGCGTTTAAGTTCAACCGATCCTAATTTACAAAATATTCCAATTCGCTCAGAAGAAGGGCGTCGTATTCGTGAAGCGTTTATAGCGGCCGATGGCTATAAAATTGTCGCTGCCGATTATAGCCAAATTGAGCTACGTATAATGGCGCATCTTTCACAAGATAAAGGTTTATTAAGTGCGTTCGCTAATGGTTTAGACGTGCACAGTGCCACTGCAGCAGAAGTATTTGGTGTAAGTTTAGAAGAAGTGACCAGCGATATGCGTCGTAAAGCTAAAGCGGTTAACTTTGGCTTAATTTATGGCATGTCGGCATTTGGTTTAGCACGTCAGCTGGATGTGCCACGCCATGAAGCGCAGCATTATATTGATAAATATTTTGAGCGTTTCCCAGGTGTTTTAGAGTATATGGAAACAACGCGTGAAAAGGCCGCTGAAAGCGGTTATGTAGAGACTATTTTTGGACGCCGTTTATATTTACCAGAAATAAAAGCCCAAAATGGTGCACGAAGAAAAGGAGCTGAGCGCGCAGCAATCAATGCGCCAATGCAAGGCACTGCTGCCGATATCATTAAAAAGGCAATGTTAAGTGTACACAGTTGGGTATACGAGCAAGCTCCCAATACCGTTAAGCTATTAATGCAAGTACACGATGAGTTGGTATTTGAAATTAAAACAGACTGTGTTGATGCTTACACAAAGCATATTTGCGAACTAATGTCGCAAGCGGCTACTCTTGATGTACCACTTATAGTTGAAGCTGATGAAGGCGACAACTGGGAACAGGCTCACTAAGTTTATATAATAAAATGACAAAAAAGTGCCTAAGGGCACTTTTTTTATGTCAGTTTAAAAATATTAATTACTTAAATAGCCGCATTAGTTACATAAAAGTTAACTAAAGAAAAGACCGATGTTAAATCATAAGGTGTTGGCAAATATACACAAATTATCTAGAATTTTATTGTACTAGTGCGCTGGCTTTTGTTAAAGTCGCGCCGTCCTCATCCTGTAGGACATCCTGTTGATGATGCATCTGCGAAGATGCAATTATTCATAGCTTCTCCCCAGTTTGCTATACCGGCCTATCATATATTTGATGGGCCGTTTTTTATTCCTAACCTTAATTATTCCCCATTTATTATTCTATAATTACACTTAATCCTTTAGGTGATACCATCATAAGCTCATAAAAAGTACTTTCTATTCATTTGTGGTTCTAATGAATGGGGTATTGTTCATTTATAGAAGGAATTCGTCATGTTTAAAGCATTAGCTATTGCAGGTTTGTCGTTATCAAGTTTAGTTATTTCTAATATCGCTCAGGCCGATTGGCAGTTAGTAAACGATAAAAGCCAATTAAGCTTTGTTTCTATCAAAAAAAATAGTATTGCTGAAGCAAATCACTTTACTAATATTGAAGGCAAGTTATCAGATAAAGGTGAGTTTAGTGTAAATGTAGACTTAACCTCGGCAGAAACACTGATCCCCATTCGTAATGAGCGTTTAACAAAATTATTATTTGAAGCCGATACATTTGCAAATGCCATATTAACCGCAGATCTAGCATCGCAGCTCAGCAGTATTAAAAAACCTGGCCAGTATGTGCTTAAAGGGATTAATGCGGAACTTGATTTTCATGGTAATAAAAAGCCGCTTACTATAGATGTGCTGGTTAGCAGTGCAGAAAATGGTGATTTAAGTGTGTCTTCTTTCAGTCCTATTATTATTAATAGTAATGATTTTGCAATTACAGAGGGCATTATGGAATTACAAAAATTAGCGGGTTTACCGTCAATTGCGACTGCCGTACCTGTTACTTTTGCACTGACATTTAAAAAGCAGTGATTTCCCTTAGCCAACTAAGCAAGCAATTAAGCGAGCCAAGCAAACCCTTTGATAGTTGGCAACCAACTCACTGTGGATCATTGCCAATGGTTATTAACGACCAAGGGCAATGGTTTTATGCTGGCAGTGAAATAACACGCCCGGCTATGGTAAAGCTGTTTGCCTCGGTATTGTGTAAAGAGGGTGAGCAGTTTTATTTAAAAACGCCAGTCGAAAAAATAGCCATCACGGTTGAAGACGCCCCCTTTATTATTGTTGCCTGGCGATTTGAAAATACCGAGCAAGGACAAGTGCTTTGTTGTATAGATAACCTAGACAGACAATGGCTCATCAGTGCTGAGCAACCTATATATATACAAGACTACAAAGATGCAGCCGTGCCTTATATACAACTCCCTTATGGGTGCTGTGCACGCGTGGCAAGAAGTGTATTTTATCAATGGGCAGAAATAGCCCAGACAGACAAACAGGGTTATTTTATAACATCTGCCGGGGAGCCGTTTTATTTATCCTAAACTCGAGTAATAGCGGATAATAATGGCTTAGGTTTGTAATGCGTGCGTGGCAAGAAGTGTATGCTATTAATGCAATGGGCTAA
>NZ_JBEONZ010000035.1:0-35118 GCF_040308705.1 Pseudoalteromonas sp. 19-MNA-CIBAN-0066 | reverse complement strand
AATACCTCCAGTAGAAACTGACGGTATTTTCAATTAATTAAATCCACTCTGCTAGGTGTCGTTGCTCGGACGCTTACTTTACTCTCATTGTCTTCTCTTTTTGCAAAAACATTTAAGCCCATTTTATTCACAAAGAGGGTATGAGGCGCTGCGCTTTTAGAGGAATAACGTAAGCGCGCATTTAAGCAGTGCGCTTACTTTGAAACAATAAAAAAAGGCCGCTCAGTCGCAGCCCTCTCATTTGAATTTAAAAAAAGTGCCCAATTAAAAATGGACTTGTAAAATCTAAAATTAATATTTTCTACGATTTATAGAAAAAGTAACTTCAGCTTCTCCAGTGTTAAGGTTAAAAGAATCTAATTTACCTGAGCAAATAGCCTTATCTCTATATGATCCACCCTCATTCTCAGCAATTACTTTTTGAGGTAACATTTTACCACTTCGATAATCTTTCATGATAACAAAGCGAAAGTGACAACGAGGAGCTACTGAACTATCACTAAATTTATATTCAAAATCTACTAAGCGAACTACATCAGGGTAATTACTAAATACATAAAATCGGTCAGCTGAATTAGCACTAAGAGTTTCTAATGGCTCTGGTGAATAACGTGGATGTTTGAACGTCTTTACTCGTAAATGTGACATCATAATCTTTAGAGTCATTCTCAACATTAACTTTTATATTTGCTACTGCAGAAGAGCTTATAACTAAAGCTGATGTAAACAATATTTTTTTTAACATAAACTAATCCTTTATATTTTGTTGTGATAATAACTTCCTGATTCGTAAGAAGTCATAAAGGACAGTACACCACTATCATTCTTTTTAACAGCTAAATTAGGTACAGAATTATTCTCTTTATCTATTTCTATTACCTGTCCTATCCGACCTGAATTTAATCCTAATTGCTTTCCTAACTGCTCCATTTCTTGTTGCATTTTAGGAAGGATTTCTGTTTTTAATTGCTCAGCTGCTTGAGCATATCGTTCTCTTTCTTCTGGAGATTCAGCATTTTTAGCTCGTTGCTCAAACTCTGCAATACCTTCTTTTGCTCCCTTAACATCGCCAACTCTACCGTTATAACCAAAAAATACATCCATAAAATTATTAGATACCTGCATAGCGCTTTCTCCTTGTGTATATAGACTAAAGTTTAGAACAAATAGTGAGCATTTGACAGTGTGAAATAACGTTGCACTTCACGACTGTTTTTTCTTCGATACCCACACAGGAAGCTCTAAATTATTCCCTTCAGCGAGCCACTTTTCGAGGGCCTCTTTTTTGTCTGCTGGCGCTAGTTCGTCTCCCTCTAAATCAGCATAAAATTGACGTGTTTTTTCACTCTCTAAATCCGAATTAATTGCATCGCATAATTGCGTAATATCATCTTTTTTCGGCGTCATTTTTCGCTCCTTTTTGCACCCAATTTAGGGGGTGCACGAACCACAATTTTAGCGTAGCGTTTAAAAGTTATCTAGCGTCAATTAACTTGGCCGGTTGACACCGAATTTCATTTGCTCTTATTGAGCGCTGTTTTGCGCTGGTAACTGTCACCTTCGCAATGAATAATCGTTGCATGATGAACCAAACGATCGATTGCCGCGACAGTCATTGTTGAATCTTCAAATAGTTCATCCCATTGCTCAAATGATTTGTTTGATGTGTAAGCGCGCATTTAAGCAGTGCGCTTACATTCGTTTTGTCGATGGACTCACAGCAAAGTTAGGGTGGCTCGATAGACACCATATCACATTGCTCGATATCAATGGGCTCAGTAGCAGAATAGATGCAGAACTTACAGATAACGCGCTTGTTTTCATAGGTCAAAGTGCCAAACATTTCCCCGATGTCTTTTGCTTTAATCTCAATAAGCAAAAAATGATCAATGCTTCGGGTAATCATACGCAACTCACAGGCCTTGATTTTGGCCTAGCTAAAAGATTCAATTGGTTCTCTGAAGACGGCTTATCGTTGCAAGGCGTACTGCGTTTCAGCAAAAACCAGTCAAACCTGTCCCAAGCTCCTGTAGCAGTGATCATTCATGGGGGCCCGAAAGACTTTTCTGAATTGCAATTATTCAGCGATCACCACTGGCATGCCCCCTATTTGTAAGCGCTCAATTCTGCGCGTATATTGACAATTATGCTAATTGATCGCTGTTGCTGAAATGCCAATTTCAGTCATGGATATTGAAGAGTGTGTTATTAGTGATGAGCATATTGAAGCGTGGCAAAATGATTACGATGAAGATGATTTTGGTGATGTCGATCAAGTCAGCTTTATTAAAATAGCGAAAAGTAATACATAGAAAAAAGGCTTGCGGTTTGCATAAACCAAGAGCCTTTGCCTTTAGGAACTAGTGATATGTGGTGTAGGCTTATAATCGTTGGTGCTTTTGCATGCTCATATCCAAACTTATTGCATTCCGTAGTATTCACCTTACTTCACATTGTGATAAAAATAAAATTATTAATGTGCCTCGCTTACAAGCTGTCGCTTCCTACTTCATTTATTTCTAAACAACATGCAAAAATATAGCAGTTAAAGACTGTTTGCTTTTTAATCGGAAGTCGTTATTGTTGAATTGAAATTACATCTAATATAAGGATATATAATATGAGCAAAGTTTCTCTCACTTTAATTTTACTCTGCGGGATTAGCTTCCAGGCGAAGGCTCAAAATTCTGATCTTCACGTTAATAAATACTCTCAAAGCAAGCGTGTGGAATCGTTTGAATTAAACAACCTCCAAAAAAGTACACTACAAGCTATTATCCAAAATGCTGAGTCAGATAAAGAAATAGATGCTGAATATGAAACCGGGGTTATAGATACATTTGGGGATTTGAGCCGGAAAATCCCTTACACGGGCGTAGAAGTTATAAACATAAATCTAAAGGGCAGTAAGAGCAGCTTAGCAAACTACACTCTAAAACCAGTTTATATCGCTTATGGCGATGATTTAAAGTTAAGAAGAGTAGAGTTCGAATCAAAAAACAAAAAAATAAATGCTAGGCTGTATTCATTTATGGAAAGTGACGAAAGTGCTTCGTCTTCTAAACGTTATTATGAATTCATTATTAATATGAATGAAAAAGAAATGTTTATAAAACTCTCAAAAGATTGGCTGGTTATTAAGTAAGCGCGAATTTAAGCAGTGCGCTTAGCTATAATCGAAGTCTAGCTGCACATTCCACGGCATTAGGTCGGTAAAATCATCATCACCCTCATCTCGATTCGGCAACGTTTTAAATAAATGCACAAAGTAGTAATAAGGATTGATGTCATTGGCACGACACGTCATCACAATACTATAGAGTGTGGCGCTTGCTTGGGCACCATTAATTGACTTTGAGAATAGCCAGTTTTTCCTACCAGTGGTAAACGGCCGAATATCTCGCTCAGTAATATTATTATCAATCCCTAGTTCGCCATCTTCACTATATCGCATTAATTTCGGCCATTGATTAAGCGTGTATTTTATCGCTTTGCCAATATAACTCCCCGCCGTTACTTTACCTTCGGCTTCATCAAGCCACGCTTTAAAGTGCATTAATATGGGTAAGGCTTTTTCTTGTCGTAACTGATACCGCGCTTGAGGGGATAACTGTTTGTTTTTAGCCTGGGTTTCCAGTTTATATAATTGGCTGATAAAGCTGATGGCTTTATGCGCTCGACCTTTGTTTTTCGACTCTGCTTTTAAGGCATCGTTATATTTGCGTCTAGCGTGTGCCCAGCAACCAACAGGGGTAATGCCTTCAATACCGTCATAAACACGGTAACCGTCGCACTGTAAATAGCCTTGATAACCGGCAAGAAATTCTTTTGCGCAAGCGCGACTTCGACCTGCTTGGTAATCGTAAATCACGACAGGCTCATGGCTAACCTCATTGCTGCGATAAACCCACATGTAGGAATTGCTGCTAGGATTGTCACCTTCATCTAAGACTTGTGTACGGGTTTCATCGGCACATAAACTGTGCTCATTAAGCAAGTGACGTTGCATGGCTGCCACTAAGGGGCTGATTAGCAGGCCCGCTTTAATACACCAATTAGCTAATGTTCCGCGCGATAGTTCAAGGCCGCCACGGCCCAGTATGTCAACGAAACGATAAAGCGGTAAGGCATCGCAGTATTTGCCTGTCACAACCGCCGCTAATGCCTCGGGACTGGCAATACTCCCCGGTATCGGTTGTTTAGGTTTAGGCGCGGTGATTATTTTACTGGTCAATTGTTCATGCTCGCAATGTCTGCAAGCATATTTAAATTGTTTGTGCTTAATGACGCTGACTTTCGCCGGAATAATTTTAACTTGTTCGCTGTCTTCACTACCACATTGATGTAGTTGCTCACCGCAACACTGACACGTTAACTCGGTTAAGGTGTGCTCAACCTCTTCTCGTTCAAAGTGCTCAGCCAGCGTTTATTTGCCTTTCTTATGGTGTTTAGGCGGCTCAGTCGTTTTATGCTGCTCCGCTTCATTGAAGGTGCCCCGTGGGGCTTTTTCACTTTTTTTACCGTATTTTTGGGATTTACTTAACTTAAGCTCAGCAAGCAAGTGGTCAATCCGCGATTGCATTTCAACCTTATCTTCTTGTAAAGCATCAAGCTTAGCCTGCATAAGTGCAAGCTGATTTTGTAGTTCGGTGATGAGAATAGTGTCTGGCATTTTAATAGCATGACACATGGGAAAGATCGTTCAAGTAAAAAAAACGATCTGATTAATTTACATCACCGATAACCCCGATAAAGTCGGGTGCCGCGCGCACGCAGTGCGAATCATTAAATATATTATATTTTAAAAAATATCAGATCTAAAAGTAAAAAAGCCAATCTAACGCAAAATAAACACAGACATTAACTACATATACTCTCTTTATTTTGACTGGTTGATCCTGATTGTTTTACCTGCAATTACACAGTGTTTTAGCTATAAGTATTTATTACTTAATGTTAAGGTTTAAGCTCTAAAACGCACATTTAAAGTAAATCAGTAACCTTAATACTTTATAGCCGATAATATAGGAGCTAACTATGTCTAATTGGGTTGATGCAACAGTAAAAAAAATTACTTGGTGGACAGACTCGTTATTTAGCATAACGGTAAATGCCGACGTTGAGCCATTTAAAGCGGGGCAGTTTACTAAGCTATCTATAATGGATGGCGATAAACGTATTGCACGGGCTTACTCCTATGTTAATGCCTCCGATGACCCCAATTTAGAGTTTTACCTAATAAACGTAGTTGACGGTTTACTCTCATCGCATTTAGCCAAGCTACAACCAGGTGATAATGTACTAATAGAGCGCTGCGCTACAGGCTTTTTTACCCTTGACGAAATACCCGCCAGCGAGCAGTTATGGATGCTAAGCACAGGTACCGCTTTAGGGCCGTTTTTATCCATGCTGCAACAGAGCGAAGTATGGCAAAAGTATCAGCATATAAACCTAGTACATGGTGTACGTTTAAATGACGATTTAAGCTATCAGGAGCTTATAAACACACTACTTGAAGCTCATCCTAAGCAGTTAAATTACATTCCTGTAGTGAGTCGTGAGCAAGCTGATGTAGGGTTGCACGGACGAATAACGGATGCGATAGCTAATAAGCAATTGTTTTCGCACGTTGGGCTAGATGCCACGCCCGAAAATGCACAGTTTATGATCTGTGGTAATCCGCAAATGGTAAAAGACACCACCGAATTACTAATAAGCCAAAATTACCAACGCAATCGCCGTAGAACCCCCGGCCACATAACAGTTGAGCAATATTGGTAGTTAGGCGTGTGTATTTTGCCCGCTTGAACGTGTAGCAATATGTTTGGTTTTTAGGTAAATAAGTACCTATTTAGTGTGGTTATTCCTTTAAATGGGCAATAACCATGCTAAATACCAAACATGCTCTAGTACTAAACAGATAATCACTACCCCAAAACCGTAAAATTTGCTATGTTGCGCCCTAACAGTATTTCGTGCTCATTTTAGGAAAACTATGAAATCTTTACCTATCGTTTTTGCTTTTATATTTATTGGTGCCGCGGCACTTGTTTACGCAACAGAGCAAGAAACCAACACAACGGCGCAAAGCAGTGCAGAGCAAGCTAAGCCTGTAATTGAAAAACAGCAGCAAGCTGCCGACGAGTCAAAGCAACAAGCTACAGATAGGCTCAATACCCTAGAACATAAAGAAGCAGTATTAACAAAACCAGTTGTTGATCCTAACAAAGTAGACGACTCAAAAGTACTTGGCACCGAAACTCCTAAGCCAGTTGAAAAAATTAAAAATAAAGAAGAAAAAGCCACCGCTATAGCCAAAGCTGAGCAAGTAGTAACGCAAGCTAAAGAAGCCTTAACGCAAAAACAGCAAACAAAAGCCAAACAATCGCGCGAATCATTAGCTGTAATTGAACAATTAGTTAAAGCCTATAACGCCCGTAATATTGAAGAGTTTATTCGGGTTTATGCCGAAGACGTTGAATTTTATATTTTTCCTAACGAGCTGCTATTTAAAGGCAAAGAAAAACTAATAGCCCGTTATGGCTTAATGTTTAAAAAACTAAAATGCATTCATTCATCACCAATTAAACGCATAGTACATGGCGACATAGTAATTGATCATGAATTATCAGAAACCTGCTCAGTAGATAAAAACGTAATAGATAAACGCTCAGAGCTTATTTCAAGCTATCAAGTTAAAGATGGTAAAATAATTCGTGTGTTATTTTTTCGATAACTCATAACTAGGTAAGTAAGTATCAAAATGCAGTTAAACGACGAGAAAAAAATTAGCCTAGAGTATCGGGTAGAGCCAGGCTGTTTAGGCCCACAAGGGCTAAGCCACATAGAAGATTTTTGTCGCTATGCTAATAAGCATATTAAATCACCATATTATGCGCAATTTTTATTTACCCCTCGTTACGACAAGCAAAAAAGTGAACGTCAATACAGCGTAAATAGCCGCAACTTATCGCAAGTTCAGGCCAAGCTGTATTTTGATCACTTTCAAATAAATATAGTAGAGTTTGAAGAGCAGCTCGACGAGCTGCTCAGTAAAGCAATAGATCTGTACTTTAAACGCTAGTCGCACTCAAAATTTCGTTAAAGCTTTCGTTGTTGTGTAGGCTAGCAAACGCACTCTCGTGCAGTAGTTCATTGCGTAAGTTAGGTGAGTAATCTAACGCCATTTTTATATCGGCTAAC
Source organism: Pseudoalteromonas sp. 19-MNA-CIBAN-0066 (assembly GCF_040308705.1). NCBI lineage: Bacteria > Pseudomonadati > Pseudomonadota > Gammaproteobacteria > Alteromonadales > Pseudoalteromonadaceae > Pseudoalteromonas > Pseudoalteromonas sp. 19-MNA-CIBAN-0066. The sequence goes on along the minus strand of NZ_JBEONZ010000035.1, from coordinate 27,915 downwards.
GCATCGGCATGTTCATGAATTAACGCATAAGCACACGCACGTTGCCAATAAGCATAGCCATAATCACTGTCTATCTCTATTGCTTGGTTACATAGCTCAATAGCTTGTGTTGTATCGTTAATTTCTAGCAGCGCATCGGCTTTATAAGCAATGGCTTCTACGTCTTCAGGTTTACGTTTTAAAATTTCGTCAAAAATTTCAATTTTGTTAGCAAAATCACTTTCTAAATTAGCCCGCATCCACAGTGAGTGAACTTCATTAGTGACCGAAATCCGTTCTTGGTTACTGAGTATTTCTTCAGAGCGAACGCGCAGTTTTTCTTCAAGAATTTTTAAGCGATCTTCATACTCATCGGTAATAACGCTTACTCGGGTATTTACTATGTCTTCTACTTTATTTTTAACATCGCGCAGTGAGTTCCAACCCACTAATACTAAAATTGATGCGGTAGCCGTAATAATAAAAAATACATTATTAATGGTATCAGTAGTGTAGGTAATTGCACGGTCAGCGGTATCTAGCTGGGCATGAGTTACTTGTTTAGTTACATCCTCACGCAGTTTTTGCTGATCTTGACGCACAGCTCTAAGCTCATCAAGAATATAACGCTCCATTAGCGGTTTATACATAGGAGCAGCTAGCCCATCAACAGCTTGGTTTTGTTGCTGCTCGGTGGGAGCCGAAAAAGGGTCATCTTCAGCAGCAATGATTGCTGTAGAATTAAAAGTTACGCAAATAAACAATAGTAATAAAAAGTAACGCATAGTACGCCTAATAAATAAAATCAATAAATCGCTAAGGCAACTTTAACATGCACAGATTCAGGGTACTAGAGGAGGTTGCTGTTTCGTTAAACACTTTATAGCGCTGGTTAGGTAATTAACGTTAGTTTGCAGCAATTAGACATTTTTAGACGCTATTGATAAAAATTAGGCAAAAAAAACCAGCTCAAGGTGAGCTGGCAAAAACTACTTAAAACAACATAATGTCAAAGGGAAAAACAATAAGTTAGATTGCATAATAACGCTACTAAGCTGAACAATGACTTAACTCAATTCAATACTTTAAATAAATAAGGTGTATAAATCATCAAAAAATACACCTTTTTTAACTTACATGGCGAAGGGGGATATACACAGTGACCTTGGTTACCCGACAGCCAACTTTAAACCCTTCACACTACATTACGTCGCTTATTTTAAAAGCGATCATTTTTTATTATTTAAAATGCGCGGCATACAGCCCCGGTAACACAATTTTTACAAAGAGAAGACAATGAGAGTAAATGAGTAGAACCATATTTATTTTTCATACCACCCACAGCTCTTTTCACCCTCTAAAAGCGCAGCGTCTCATAGTCTCTTTGTGAATAGGTTTTTTAATTTTAAATGCGCGGCATAAAGCCCCGCCTACAAAAATTGCACAAAGAGAAGGCAATGAGTAGAGCAGTTCCATTTTATCCGCAGTTCGAAACTTACAGCTCTTTTCACCCTCGAAAGCGCAGCGCCTCATAGCCTCTTTGTGAATAGGCTTTTAAATTTAAAATGCGCGGCATAAAGCCCGGCCAACAAAAATTGCACAAAGAGAAGGTAATGAGAGTGAATGAGTAGAGCAGTTCCATTTTATCTTCAGTTCGAAACTTACAGCTCTTTTCACCCTCTAAAGCGCAGCGCCTCATAGCCTCTTTGTGAATAGGCTTTTAAATTTAAAATGCGGGGCATAAAGCCCCGCCTACAAAAATTGCACAAAGAGAAGGTAATGAGAGTAAATTAGTAGAGCTATATTTATTTTTCACCCTCTGAAAGCGCAGCGCCTCATAGCCTCTTTGTGAGTTAATTACTTAAAAAGCGATTGCTCACAGGCCAAAGCCCAAACTCGAAACACAAATAACAAGCACAAAAAAACGGCGCTAAAGTTAGCACCGTTTTTACTTAATACTTAAATAGAGTATTTAAAAGCTGTTATTACGCTACTTTTTTCTCTTCACAACTGGCTAGGTACTCGTCAAACGAGCCTTGAAAGTCGATTACTTGTTTATCTTTAATATCAATAATACGCGTAGCAAGTGACGATACAAACTCACGGTCATGGCTTACAAAAATAAGCGTACCTTGGAAGTCTTTTAACGCATTGTTAAGTGCTTCAATGGCTTCCATATCCATGTGGTTTGTAGGCTCGTCCATTACTAGTACGTTAACGTCTTGCATCATTAACTTACCAAATAACAAACGGTTTTTTTCACCACCTGAACAGTTACGTGCTTTTTTGTTTGAATCGTCTGCTGTAAACAACAAACGGCCTAACATGCCACGTACCATTAAATCGTTGTGCTTAGCGGTGCGCCACTGCGACATCCAATCAAACAAGGTTAAGTCGTTATCAAAATCTTTAGTGCTGTCTTGCGGGCAATAACCAAAAGTAGCATTTTCAGACCACTTAACTTCGCCCTCTAAGCTTTTAAGCTCGTCTACTAAACAGCGTAAAAAGGTAGTTTTACCCACACCATTTTCGCCAATTACTGCAAGCTTAGCGCCGGCTTCAAGTAATAAGTCGCCGCCAGAGAACAACATTTCGCCATCAAAGCCATGGCCAATTTTATTAACTTCAAGCGCTTGGCGATACATTTTTTTACCTTCGTCAAAGCTTAGCGAAGGGCTCATACGGCTTGACGATTTAACTTCATCAAGTTTAATTTTATCCATTTTTTTAGCACGCGAACTTGCTTGTTTCGCTTTAGATGCGTTAGCACCAAAACGGTTAACAAAGTCTTGTAGTTCGTCAATTTCAGCGCTCTTCTTCGCGTTTTCAGCAAGTAATTGCTCGCGTTGTAGGCCAGCAGCTTCTAAAAACTTCTCGTAGTTACCAGGGTAAATACGCAGCTCGCCGTAATCAATGTCGGCCATGTGTGTACATACCGAGTTTAAAAAGTGACGGTCATGCGAAATAATAATCATGGTACATTTACGCTTGTTAAGCTCGTTAGCAAGCCAGGTAATTGTATGAATATCCAAGTTATTTGTAGGTTCATCGAGTAGCAAAATATCAGGGTTTGCAAACAACGCCTGTGCTAAAAGCACACGTAGTTTCCAGCCTGGCGCTACGTTTGCCATTAAGCCATAATGAAATTCTTTATCGATACCCGCTTCTAGCAAAATTTCTTCAGCGCGGCTTTCTGCCGTGTAACCGTCCATTTCTGCAAATACGCTTTCTAGCTCAGCTACTTTCATGCCATCGTCTTCGCTCATTTCTGGCAAAGAGTAAATACGTTCGCGCTCTTGCTTTACTTTCCAAAGCTCCACGTCGCCCATAATTACAGCGTCAACAACACTAAACTCTTCAAACGCAAACTGGTCTTGGCTTAGGTTACCTACTTTTAACCCTGGAGTAATAGATACATTACCCGCACTTGGCACAAGTGCCCCGCTTAAAATTTTCATGAAAGTCGACTTGCCGCAGCCGTTAGCGCCAATTAAACCGTAACGGTTACCGTTACCAAATTTAGCTGAAATGTTTTCAAACAACGGCTCTGCGCCAAACTGCATCGTGATATTTGCGGTGGAGATCAAAAAAATGTAATCCTAGAAAAAGTACTGACAGGGATAGGCCGCAGCAAAACGCCACAAACAAGAACCAGACAATAGGGTAAATTAGCTGGCGAATTATACAGATCCAAAGCCAAAGATGAAAGGTAAAAGAAACTTAAAAAATAGCCGGTATGGCAAGAGCAGGTTTTAGATGTCAGGCTTGAGGCTTTAGGTAAAAATTAACCAAGGTTAATGTACAAGAGTAGGCGGAAGTTTACCTTGTGCTTTTGTTTTAGGAATTCAATAACTCAACAAATAATATTGTTGCCAACTCAATGAATAGGTAGACTAAAATTAAATACATCATTGACGGAACAGGTTATGTCGCCAGCTAAAATACGAAATGACGTTATAAAACTCAGTAAACTAAGTACTAAAAAACCGGATTACTACTTTATTCAAGGTTATTTAATCGGGTTAGGTGTATTACCACAAATACTTACTCCTACAGAGTGGCAACCAGATCTATTTGGGGAAATAAATGTTCAAAATGAAACAGAGCTCAAATACTTAGAAAGCTTAATGACACTTTACAACCAGAGTATGGACAAAGTAATTCAAAATGACTTAAAAATGCCAGCGAAGTGCAGCTTGTCTAAGCAAGACTACCGTGAATCACTTAAGTCAAATATGCCCTTACCAAACTACTGTAAAGGGGTTTTACAGGCACTTAAACATATAAATAAACGCACCCTAGATAAAGAGCAAAAATATGCTTTTGATAATATAAATCGGGTTTTAAAAGCTTTTTCTAATGAAACAGCAGCAGCAAAAGAATTTGGGGAGTTTGCCCAATATAACGCCCAAGAATATAAACGTAACTATGTTTATTTTATGGCTGATGCTATTTTTGAGCTTAGATTTAATAACGACCTTACTTTAAGCGATGAAGATGAGGCTGAATTTAACAACAGCTTTTTAGATGAAGAACCAGATGAATTCGATCAGCTTGATGAACTACTTGAACTGGTACTCGCCGATACAGAACTAACAGCACTTGAGCCAATACAGATGCTTTTAGAGGTTATGGAAGGGCTCATAACAAAGCAATATATTAAAGACAACGCCGGGCACTTTTGGGGCTTGCACGAAACCCGCCCTTATATGATGCTGCGTGCGCATCGTACAAAAATACACGCGCTGCATGGTTATACCCAAAAAGCACAATCAGAACTCGAAGATCTATTAAAGCTAAACCCAAACGATAATCAAGCAAACCGCTTTTTATTAATGAACTGCCTAATCATAAACAAAGAGTGGGGGAAGTTAGACGCTCTATTGGCCGACTTTGATTTTCAAGAACTACACACAACAGCAAGCCTAGCGCTAAGTGCTTTTGTAAAGCATGGCGATTCAAAACCAGCTAACGATTACAAAGAAATGCTTAAACAACAGAGTAAACATTTTGTAAAAATACTCACCGGGCAAGAAAAACTTAAAGAACAGCCGCCATATTACAGCCCAGGCAGCAAAGAAGAGGTAGGTGTTTACCTTGATTCATTAGGTAAGCAGGCATGGATTTCGGTTCCGGCGAGTCTTTTTTGGTTAAGAAAAAAGTAGGTAAAAAACGTTTAGCGTGATTTATATCGCGCTAAACATAACGCAGATTCAATTTGAAGTGCATAACCGCTTTTTAAGTTTTTATTCAATAGTAGAAATTACGCTTGTTAAACGTGCAATATCAATGTCGCTTGTGCTTACAAGGCGTTGAGCTTGCTGACGCAAAAAGCGAAAAGCGCAGCTTTTAATGTGTAGGCACGATTATACATCCGGATTAATTTAAACGTGTTGTGTGGGTTTTTAAATTTAGTAATAACAGAAGCTTGTACTTAATTGTTTAAAAGTTAAGGCTAAATTTACATAATTGTAAAAGCAGGCGCGTATTAATGATAACGGCGTAGTTTTTATTGGTTATATAACTAATAAGCCTATATTTATTTTTATCAATCAGGTAAATTGTTTTAAATGAATACTAACTTAATAATACGTTAGTTATTAACAGATAAACCAAGGAGCGGTTTAGTAAATTAACCGCACTATTTAAGAAAGGTCAATTATGCGGTTGAAAGAAGCCCTCAGCGTTCTATCAAAGTCATCTCCCTATGCTGTATCTACAGAACGCAGTACTAATAACCAGAGCATATTGGATAATATTAAATCATACTTATATATTCAAATGCCTATAGAAATTGCTGTTAATAAGGCAATATCATCATTTAGCGCTAATGATAAAAAGATACTTTTTTTATGTGGTAGTAGCGGTGATGGTAAATCTGAATTACTCACAAAAGCCAAAGTTGATTTTGGAACGCGCGTTAAATTTCATTTAGATGCAACGCATAGTTTTGATCCTCATGGCACCGCGATTGAAACATTAAACAAAGTATTTAATGAGTTTGAAACGGCAAACACCCCCTTAGTTGTAGGGATAAATGCCGGTATGCTAGGTAATTACGCTGAGGAAGGTAAAAACCTATTAATTCGTAGCAAAATTAGTGCTTACCTTAAAAATAAAAATGAGCCAGATGGAGCTGTGACTTTTATAAATTTTGAAGATTACCCAAAATTTGAAATTAGTGACGAGGGCTATAAGTGTGATTTTGCTAAAAAATTATTAGAAAGAATCACGCAAAGAGAAAACAATATAATTCGGCAGCTCCTTGAAAAGGAAAAGCTAGAACAAAGTGATCCTGCAACTTTACGATTAATTGCAAACTTTGAGCTGCTCAGCTTACCTTCCGTACAAAAAGTAATTATAGATTTGCTATTTAAAGCTCGCTTAATGCGAGATCAATTTTTAACAGCTCGAGCATTGCTTGATTTTATTCACGAGCTTTTATTAGGTAATGGGTATTTATTCGATAATTTATTTGCTGGAGGTGACAACGAACTAGCAAATAAAATTGAAAACTTTGACCCCGCCCACCTTCGTACTAAAGAAGTTGACCGCTTTATTCTTGCTTATGATCTAGGTTTACCAGATATCGAGTTTATGGATTTTAAAAACGCATTACATACTCTCGGTATTAAGCATATTAATAGTGGTGCCCAGTATCTTCGTTTGTTTTATTTACTTAAGTATGATGATTTTGCTAATAATTACCATAAAAAGTATTCAGAAGATTATAACGAGTCATTAATCGAAAGCTATATCAAGGTATATCAGTTACACAAATCTTATAATGGCGATAGTAAACAAAAAAATAGCTTAAAAGAGTTTTACAGAGACACTTTAATTTCCGCTATCCGAACTTACATAAACAGGAATGCCCCAAAACTGGGTAAAAAATTCTATTTACTCTCAGATTTCGGGGACTATCAAATTGCTGCACCTGCAGATCTAGCTATGGATATCAAATCTATTATTGCTTCAACGACGACTAATAGTTCCTTTTTTAATGCGAAACTAAAACTACAAGATAAACAATTTAAGCTACCAATTAATATAAACCTGCTTTCTCTACTTATTAATATAAATAATGGCTATCGCCCTAATAAGCACGATAAAAACTCCGTGATACTTTTAGACGAATTAGCTTCCGAAATAATTCAACAAGCTAAAGCTGCTACAGAAATAGTTATTACAGGCTTAGATGGTAAATACCACTTAGAGCTTGATGATGACGATATTATGGTAAGTGAGGGTTAATAGATGCCATTATTAGAAGAGTTAAAACCAAAAAATAATAGTGCCGCTAGTTATTTTCCTGTTTCAGCTAATAGCGCCAATAATAAATATGACTGGGAAACCGTAGTTGGCTTTTTCATTAAGTCTTTGCATAGCCTTAAGCTTGAAAAAAATATCGTAGCGCTAGACGATTTCAAAAAGTTATGTAAAACGCATTTTGTCGATAAATTAGACGGCGAACCTTTTTGGCATATTATTGAAAAAATGTATTTTGATAACCTACAAGTTTTAAATATAGCTCCTGAAATGCAAGTGCTAAAAGTGTTAGACGGTGAAACAAGTAACTCAGGAGATGAGCGTTTAACGTCATTGTTTAATGGTTTAATGGGAGATGTAGAAGTAAGTAACGCACCAAATGCACAACTCAACTTTTTAGAGCAAGAAGTAAAAAAGGTTTTTGACTCACCGCTCGTGACTAGTCGTGCCCAGAAAGTACGCAAACAACATATTGCTTACCTGCCATTTTTGTCAGAACAATTCCAGCAAGATTTAAAATTTTTAGTTAGCTACCCAGAACATTTTTTACAAAATATCAAAGCATTTTTAAAACTGTATGGTTTTTTATATACAGCACAATTATCCCTAAATATAAAAGGTTGGGCACAAACACCTGAAGTAAAACCTTGTTACTTTATTTTAGATAGTGAAAAAGCGAGTAAAGAGCGAACTAAACTGCAACTTCATGGGCACAAACAAGTTGTTGAATCCAGCTACGCATTATTTCCTTACTTAGCATTAAACGAAAGCTTGCAAGACACAAAAAAGCAAATCAGCCCTTTATGGCAATTAATTAATGAGCTAATCGATACTGATATTGAAGTTTTAAATAACTACGCTGTTGCTTTTCATGATGATAGAAATTTAACGAGTCAACAACGCTTTGCAACTACAACAAGTGAGTCAATTAGTAATTTAATCAATCTATTTACAGAGCAATTTAAGAAAGGAGCCACTCGTGAGACTGCTTTTAATAACTTTGTAAAAGCGACCAGAGAAACTCTTATTAGACCATTCGAACAAAACCGACGCCGAGCAGGCTCATTTTTAGTATTAAACCAAGATTACCTCCTGTTGCTTACTAATTTGTGTATTGGTGAAAACGAAAAATTAAGACTCCATGAGTTACTAATAGAGTTTCAAAAGCGCGGCATATTTTTCGATAAAAGTAGTGAAGAGTGCTTAATAGACTTGTTTGAAAGAATGGGTAACGTAGAAAGAATGAGTGACAGTGGAGATGCAGTTTATGTCAAAAAAACTATATGAAGACTTTTTAGTTGAACACTTTTGCCAATGGGCAACTAAGGGGTTTGAGGGAGAAAGCCGCTTTCAGTTTCGTTCACCAGATAGTGATAACAGTTTAAAGCTTTATGAAGCAATGCTTCATAAAGCCGATGCAACTGTTTCATTAGTTACAGATGACATAAATCAAACGCTTCCAGCAATTACGTTTGGTAATAAAACGCTAATACCTGTTGTACACGGAGATAGTGACAAAGGATTAAGTGAGAACTTCATCTCACACTTGCGTGATTTAGTGTCAGCACAGGATGGTCCTCTAAAAGATTGCGTGCTGTTAGTTATACATAACTCATATCTAGATACACTGATAAACTCGGCACGAGATTTAGGTAAAAATGGAGAAGTGTGGCACCCCTCAACAATAAAAAAATCGCTAAGTGAACTCATATCTTCTATCAGCGGTACCGATAAAGTGTCGCAGTGCTTACTTGATCACCGTTTTAAACTAATCATTGAAGACGGTGCAACCATGTTTGGTTTTACTGAACTGTATGATGCGTTAGATGACGGTATTATTCAATTTAGTGAGTTAGGTCTTTTTAACGATAATACGATTGTGAATTGGGATGATACAGATCAGATAGATAATCGATTATCGCAAAATCATCAGTTGTACGGCAATATTAGTGAGATTGTAGAAAAGTATCCTCAAGAGCTTGTAGAAAAGTTAGGTGACTTAGACCTTAGCGAAAAATTTGTAAACAGCAATTTTGGTGATGATCAAAATTGGGAAAAACTTGATTTTGGTGCAATTATTAAAGAGCGCCGCGACAATAAAGAAAACTTACTTGCTTTTGAAGATGAAACAATTGTAGGTCTAGATTTTATAGTGCGCGAAAACAAAAAAGAACGACACTTAATAATTGAAATGCCTGCCGATAAAAAAGAGTTTAAAATTGAAGCTAGTTTTGTTGGTGGGAAAATTCAAAAAAATGAATTAAAACTACAGCATACAAAAGAGCCAATAGCGCTTGATGTAAATAACCGCTCGCAAAAACGCAGTGTTGCTGAAATTTCAGGTTTTTTTGATAATCAGCCACTTTATTTTAGTGTTGATTTTAAACGTGAAAAACCGCAAGAGCGTTTTAAATATAGAGTATTAGTTATACCGCAAGGTAGTTTTTATCTTGACGACTTAACTGATAGCTTTTTACTAGCTACACACCCTAAAAAACAACTTATTACACTACAAACTAATGCCGGCACTTTAAAAATTGCAGAGCACGGAGAACTTGCTACTGTAACGCAATCAAATCAAACCTTTTCAGTTCAAGATGTTCAAACTGTTGATTTTTCAAAGTTTGCAAACGAAACAGACAGTTTAACGTTTGCAGTTCAAAGTGGTTCTCATGTGCTTAATTTTGAGGTGGATGGGGCCGTCTCGTCTGACACATTAAGCTTACCGCTTATTTTGGATACAAATCTTTTTAACCGTTTATACAACGATAACTTTAATGGCTTATATAACCGAGCAAAAGAAAAAGTTGTAATAGATGGAAAAGACCTAACCCCAACAGGAATGCGTAAATATTTATTAAATTGGGAGGCAAAACTACAGGATGAGCGAATACTTGCAACGCAAGTTGCAAATAGACCAGAAGTCTCTTTAGATAATATTAAAAGCTCATTCCCAGATTTATTTGCAGCTTATGATTCATTATTCAATTACCTAGACGAAAAAAAGGCGCTCATAAGTACCTGTTCCTGGGGCTCAGAATTTTTGGGCTTAGTGAATCGAGTTGTTGAGTGCTATTTATCTGAGGTTGAAAAATTAGAAACTAAATTGCTGCTATCTCCGCAAGCTTTGATGTTAGTAAATATAGGTATTGCCGAATTTGAAGAGCAAGAGTACATAACACCACTACATCCACTTACATTGGCTTATTTTGCACAGCTAGTCACACGTGCTAGTGATGGGAACGATAATAGCTTTGATAGCTTACCTAAAGCGACAATTAAGCGATTAAATGCAGAAGGCTTATTGCCTTTTGTATGGCATGCAACAGACGGTTTTGCATACAATCAAGCGGTTGCTGATAATCGAATGTGGTATAAACTTGTTTCAAATAAAAAAGCAGCTCTAGAATATGTACGACCTTTAGTAAGGCAAAAAACAAGTGAGTTTACAAAAGCGTTTGATGTGCTTTTTGATAAAGGTAGTAAAGAAACTGTTTATATCAACTCTATAAATAATGGTAGTAATACAGCATTATTTTTAGGTTTAGTGGATTATCTAAAAAAGAAATCTCCTGACGAAGCAAACCGAATTCATATAAATCTTTACGATAAAGAATTACAACGTACTTATTTTGATGACTTTGCAGACGCTCCAAGTTACGACGAGTTAAAAAATATAGCAGAATTAGGTAGCGAAAAAGATAAAGCAGATGCCATTGCTGATATGCTTAAAAATCGTATCACTTATAGTAAATTTAAGCTAAATGAAGAAGAGCCAACTTTTAAATATGCCCATGTTAGTTTTGTACGAAATGACACAACGGTAGAGCCTGTGCCTGTTGATGTACTTTCAGAAAAAACAGGGGTAGCGTGTCATGGTCTATTAGCCGGAGAAACTGCGTACCAAGAACAAAATACTTATTTTACAACATTTGGACTTAATAAACTGAATGTTGAAAGTACTCCAACTTTAAAACTGAGTAGCCAGTTTAATAGTTTAGCTAAAGCAGCTTGGTGTGGACAAAAGTACGAAACCAATAACGGATTAGCTTTAAAAGTCGCCGGTAAGCTATCTGAATTGCTCGATAGCGTTTATGAAAACTCAGTGTGGACAATTATAATTGACCCTAAAGTTACCTTAGACTTTTTTAAAGGTCAAAAAGACACTGTACTGATCCATTACTCTGATAATTTTACAAACTCAGCAAATTACGATGCAATAACAGTTACTAAACGACGCGACTTATACGATCAAGTACTTTCTCAAGGTGTCGCGGGATTAACCGATGAGTTCAATGCGTTTAATGGTGAATGGTTACTCAAAATGATCACCAGTAACGACAACGACCGTAAAGAGAAAAAAAGCATTATTGGTGCTTATAAATACGTAAATTGTTTATTGCATCAAAGCGATATTACGTGGGTACCAATGAGCGTTGCTGAAATGGTGCGTGTAGCTGGTAATATTGGCTTAAAAATGAGTGATAGTGACTTTTCTCGTTACTCTCAAAATATTAAAAGTGGTGCTATATCTGACGACGTTCTATTTGTTGGCTTTAAAGACAGCAATATGTATTTGTTACCGCTTGAGGTTAAAATTGGTAAAAAGCGCACTCACAGTAAAGGTATTCAGCAAGCTAAAGAGCTTAAACGTTACTTAGTCGAAAACTTATTTGGCCGTGATGATTTAGCAGGGCATTTATACCGAGGCTTGTTTATTCGCCAAGTATTAATGCAAGTTGATAAGTTTGAATTATACAAAGTATACGAGGGGGATTACTTTAGCGAGCTGCAAAACAATCGTGAATGGTGGTTACAAGGTGATTATCAAATTGCAGACGTAGAGAACTACCCGCAAGGCTTTATGATGGCATTTTTTGAAAATGCAGACTTTGCTAAAGAAGAGTTCATGCTTGAGGACAACATTCTGCAAATTATCTTGCCAAGTGCCAATTTAAACCGCTTTATAAGTACACCACTTCAAGAGCTATTTAAAAATATTAAAGTAGAGTATTTATCTTATATAGATCAAAAGTACATATTAAATGGAGAAGTAACACCTATAGAAGTTGTGTTTAAAAAAGATACAAATGATAGCTCTACTGATGATATTAATAAGCCAATTGAAAATGAAGAAAATACAACACCAAAACCAGCTAATGAAACGTTAGTAAATACGAAGGCTGTTGAGCAGGAAAAGCCAAACCAAGCTAATCAGAGTTTAATAAATACAAAGGTTGTTGAACAGGAAAAGCCTAATTCAGATGCATTAACCGATCGTGGAGTTGAGTTTTTAATATCTAAACTAAATATAAAAATCTCTAATAAAATACCTAAAACAATTTCATACAATATTATTAAGCTGCTCATATCTGATGAAGTGAAATCTTTTGAGATTGATAAAATCTATAACGAACACGTGGCTGCTTACGAAGATATTTTATCTTTAGCAAATAAAACTGATGTTTTAAATTTCGCAAAACTTAAAAGCAAAGCGAAAGAAGAATATAAATCTAACTATGTTGAACAGTTAAAACTCATCAGTACTGAGCTCGGTGTTGAATCAAGCCCTACTGAGATAAAAAAGAAAGACATATTACCAATTATAAATACTGTACCTGTGACAGAAAGTACCAATAAATATGAATTGTCTACATTCTTAAGTGATACAGAAGAGGCAAGAGGTGAGTTCAAATTTATTATTGATAGAATTAAACAAGCTAAAGGCCGCACTATAACTATAAAAGAGCTTTTAGCTCTCGATGAGTCATGGTTTATAAGATTGCATAGAGTGCAGCCTAGCCATTTAAGGGCTCTGCAGCGCCTACAAAAAATTTATAAAGCAAACTTAAATATCTCAAATGAACAATTTCAAAATACAAAGCCTTTAAATCAAGTTGATCAATTAAATAATCAACAGAAAAGTGAAGCTTTAACTTCACAAACTCTTGTTTCGAAAATTATAGTTCCAGAAAAGTGTCAGCCCATTATTGAAATACTTACAAAATTCTATAAAAAGCCCTTAATAATTAATGATCTGCTTACTATATCTACTGAGCGCTTAGAATGGAAAAGTGGTGTAAGTAGAGAAATGATTTTAGAGTTTAAAGCTTTCAAAAATAAGCTATTAGCTGCTTTAAACTCATTAAATCAAAATACATTCAATTTATTTAAAAGTGACAATCATGCTGTTGATAACCTTGTAGCCGAACACAAAACAAAAAAGACCGATTATTTACATGGCGGTTATAGTCATAATCACCAACAAGATAAAAGCGCTGTAACAAAGCAATCTACAAAGAGTACTAGAGAAGTTGAGCTAGAACCTGTTACAAGCAACAAGACCGATGATAAAAGCGCTTTGCTACCTCCGCTACAAGAGCAAACAGGTATACCGAAAGAAGTTTCACTTAAAATTTACGAGTGGGCTAAAACTGCATACTTTGATGATCCTGAAATGTTTAATATTTTTGTAAATGAGCAAAGTGAGGGGTATTTAACTCTGCAGAGTTTAACCTTTGATAATGTGCCTAGTTGGTCATTAGAAGCCATCAAAGATTTTGCCTCTGACAAATACGCTGAAGATTTTGGGGCCCAAATTCGAGAAATTAAAAGGCAGGTAAAATTTTTTGGTGAAATTGATAGTTTAATTATACCTGGTTCAGTAAAAGCTATTAGAGAATTTAAGCAACAAGCTAGAGAAGAATATCCCGGTAATTATAGTGAGCAGCTTACGTTTATAAATAGAGAAATTGATTTACTTAAAAAATATGAACGAAATGATGTAAGTATGGAAGTTGACCAAGAAAAAACTGAGATACGACCTGTAGACACTTCCAGTCAGGTCCTAGAAAAGAACATATCACCAAATAACAAGCAATCCGCTCCAGCAGAAGAGTTAAAAGTGTTAGTAGGCCATGTTATGCAAAATAATGAGCCTGTTTACTGGGAGCCTACCAATACCGCTAAATTCATGAATACCAACTCAGGTATTATCGGCACTATGGGCACGGGTAAAACTCAGTGTACTAAGTCTGTGGTAACACAGCTTTACCGTAATCAGCACAATAATGTTGATGGCAAACCAATTGGTATACTTATTTTTGATTACAAATCGGATTATGTAGACGATAAGTTTATTGATGCCACCAACGGTAAAAAGTTTAATTTACATAAACTACCTTACAACCCGCTTAGTTTATTTGGTGATACGCCCATGTTACCTGTGCATACTGCGCGTGGTTTTTCTGAAACGATGGGCAAAGCATTTAATTTAGGCACTAAACAACAGCTTAAGTTACGTAAATTAATTGGTGATGCCTACGACTTAGCAGGTATTCATAAAGCGAATAAATCTACATGGAGTAAACCTGCTCCAACAATGGCTGATTTGTGGTCATTGTTTTTAGACAGCGAGCCAGCGGAAGATTCACTATACGCAGCGCTTGAGAGCATCTGTGAGCTTGAAATATTTGAAGACGACACCAGCAAGTGCATGTCGCTTTACGATCTCGTAGATGGCATTACCGTAGTTGAGCTAGCAGGTTACCCAGGTGAAATACAAAACCTGGTTGTAGCGCTTACGCTTGATTTGTTTTACTCGCAAATGCAAAAACAAGGTAAACCAGAAGTACAAGGTGACTTTAGACAAGTTACTAAGCTAGTACTGGTTGATGAGGCCGACAACTTCATGTCGCAAAACTTCCCTAGCCTTCGCAAAATACTAAAAGAAGGTCGTGAATACGGCGTAGGGGTTATTTTATCAACCCAAGATATTACCCACTTCAAAACCAGTGAAAACGACTACTCAGCGTATATTTTAAGCTGGATTGTGCATCGCGTATCGCAAATAAAAACTCAAGATATTAAAGGCATATTCAATAAAGATGATAAGTCAGAGCAAGAATTATTGATGAAAAACATCCGAGAACTTGAAAAGCACACCAGCCTTTATATTGATGGTGAAAAACAAATTAAACGTATTAAAGATAAAGCGTTTTGGGAGTTAATTGATGGGTAATATAGATAAAAATTTAAGTATCTTACGTTTAAAAAGGGGGGTGGACTATCAAGACTAAAGAAAAAAAAGATGAATATAAAGTAACTGATTTTTGGAATGTTTTATGTTCTAAAACTGTATCTTTTTTCACAAATCATTTATTTTTATGTTTTTTTGTGTTCTTTATTTTAATCATGGGAACGTTTGGAATTTGGGTGAAGCCAATATTAATAGAAACACCTAGCGTTGAAGGATTTTTAAATAGCTTAAACACGTTAAATTTACTTGCTTTTTCAATTCCACTAATTGTTACCGTTATTTTTGATAAAGTAGTAACTATCGCGGTTCAAAGAGAAATTCAGGATCCTCCACTATTAATTTGGTCTAGCATATTAAGTATTATAGCTATTTTCATTATAGCTATATTATTCACATTTGGAGGTAAAGCCAGCTTAGATAAGTTCAGTTTTTGCTCTCTAATTGCTTGGCTAATAGTGCTTTATATATGGATTGTTTTTAATGTGGACAACCCTAATTATCAGAAAAAGAATGATGCAAAAGTCACTTCTGGTGGAAGTAACGTAGACTACGATGATCTGGAGGACTAAAAATGGATAACTACTTTAATGGACCAGCACTTTTTGTAAAGCAACCTTTTCGTGAGTTTTATATCATAAGTATTCCCGCGACTAAGTTAGTGAACATTTGTTATTCATTTCCAGCTATTTATGGAGAAGAATTATTAAACGGTGTTCAGAGGGGATTGAATGATAAACGTATTAGTAACATTGCTGAATTTAGTAAAACTGAGAATGCATTATTTCCTAATTCTATCATTCTTTCTGCTAATATATTGCCAGATGGTACCTCGCCGGAAGAAGAATGTTGGTATCTTGATGGAGCTAATTTAGTAATTCCAAGTGATAAAAAATATGCATCTATAGTGGATGGTCAACACCGTCTAGCTGGCTTAAAAAAAGCAATTGAGTCGGGTGACATTGATGAAACATTCTCTGTTGTGTGCGCGGTTTATTTTAAGCTTACGGCTCCTGAACAAGCAGAAGTATTTGCAACGATAAACTTTAACCAACAAAAAGTAGATAAAAGTCTAGCATATCAACTGTTTGGATATGATTTGGATGCGGATGACAAAAAGTATTGGGCCCCAGATACGTTAGCTATTTATTACTCAAGATTATTAAATAAAATGGAAGAGTCGCCATTTTTTAATAGGGTAAACTATGGAATGGCTCAAATTGGTGTAGACGAAAATATTGACTGGTCTATTTCAACGTCAAGTTTAGTAGAAGGTATAACTTCACTATTCTCTTCTAATCCTACTTCAGATAGATATGAAATTCATAAAAAGAAATTAATTCGAAATGAAAGAGATTGTTTAAAAATAAAAAGCAATAGCCCGCCACTAAGACAGGCATTTATTGATAAAAAAGATAAATCTATTTTTGATTTAATTTTAAATTACTTTAAAAAGTGGAGTGTAATGGCCTGGCAATCTGAAAATACTTTATTTATGAGAAAAACTATAGGTATTCAAGCATCTTTCGATATATTAAAAGATTTATGTAATATGTATGGGTTGGATCAAAGTGCAATTTTGGAAAGGCTAGATGATGTGAATTTAAATAAATTAGGTAATGTCGAAGTTAATTACTCTGGCATAGGAAGGTCCCAAATCCGAAATGAGTTAAGGGATCAACTTAACCTAAATTAGATAGTAATGAGGTATAAGCTAACTTTCACCTAGCCTAAATTCCAACTAGGTTAATATATTAAAAATATTAGCCTAGTATTTTATTAGCAAAGAATTTAGCACCTTTTGAAGGCGATTATATTCTTTGAGATGTAAAATTAATTATATATCAACTCGGGCGATTTTCAGCTTGATAAATCACCTACTAAAGGTAATAGTGATTTATGATTCCTAATCGCAGAAACCCCATCCTCAACATGCGCTGCCCATGCTGTTTGTAATTCTTTATCAGAATACTCAGGGTAGCGTTGTTTGAGTAATAGCTCAGTCACCATTTGGGTTTTACCCAACCACGTGAATTTATCAAGTTTAAGGCTACCAGAGAGTTTGTAGTCTTTTTCTTTATTGAAAGTAAAGCCTTTCTCAATAGAACGAAAAAACGCGATACGGGCTGCTACGTTAGGTGTAACGCCTGTTTTGCCTTTTAGGGTTTGCAGTTGTTCTTCAACGGCTTTGTTAAGCCACATAGTTTGTGGGAGCATGTTATATGGCCTCCTGTGCAAGCTCTGCCCAAAAGTAACCTTCTCGCAGGGTTGAACAATTAGTATGTTGGTTAAACTCAATCTCGAACGCGTGAGATACTTTATGTTCAATGGCTTGGTAAAAGTCTTCGTCTACTTCGGTATCGGTTGAAAGCAGTATTACTTGCTCGCTGGCTTCTGGGAAGTAGTGCTTAATAAGTTTATCGCGGTGTTTTGAATCTAAACGGCCAAGAGGCGTATCAACAACTACAGGCAATACTTTACCCGAAAGCTTACCGAGCGCTTCTAAAATAGCAAAAGCAAATATTTGTTTTTCGCCTGCCGACATTGATTTTCGGTTAATAATAACACCTTCGGCATCGACTAGGTTTACGTCAAAGCTAGTTGGGTCTATTTTAGCCGAGAGCTTTAAATCCTCTTTACGGGCAAGCTTACGGTATGCTTTTACAAATAGCTCTTCTAATTGCGTTACACGCAGCTCTGTAAGGGCGTGTTTAAAGTCTTGTAATACATATTGGCTAAGCTCTACACGCTCAACGGCTTTATCGGCTGAGTGGTTATTTTTAAGCTTGGCGTAGTCTTTCTCTAAGCGTTTAGCCAGCTCTAACTCTTTAGCTTTAAACTCTTTCGCTTTAAGGAGTTCGCTTATGTACTCTTTGCTTGTAGCATCGCGTTGTTTTTCAAGTTCGCGAAGCGCTGTATATAGCTCATGTAAGTCGGCAGCATCAGGCGCTCGTTCAATATTAATTGACAGTGAGCTTAATTTATTTTGCGTTTGAGTAAGTGCTGTCGAAAGCTCTTTTATTAACGCTTGCGACTGGGAAGCCTCTGTTACTTGTGCGTTTATAAGTGCAAATTCAGAGTCTGAAATATCAAGCTTTGGCTCGGCAAGGGCGGTTTGATTTACCAGTTGACCAAAATAGCTATTTACCGTTGCCATTATATCGCTGCTTTGGGCATCAAACTTTTGATTAAGCGCACTTTCAAGATTAGGTAGCGCTTGTACCAGCTCGTTACCAAATGCTTTTGCTTGTTTAATTTGTTGATCGCTGGTTAGCTGCTCAATCAAGTTTTGCATTGCCGTTGGCGCAAGTGCCATTGGTAAGCTGCCGCTTAGCTCTTGGCGTATTTTAGCGGTTAGCTCTTTTTCAAGCTCAATAAGCTCTGAGGCTTGTGCTTGCTCTTGATCTTTGGTTTTAGCCCATGCGCCACCTTGCGCTTGTATTTCGTGCTCTTTAGCAGCTATTTTGTTTTTAAGCTCGGTTAATTGTGCACCAATGCTGTCGGCTTTATCCCATGTAGCATTTACTTGTTGGGTAATTTGCTTTTTTTGATCTTCAGCGGCTTTAATTTTTTTAAGCGTGTCTTTATCTGCGGTTTCTGCACCTAAGCCTTTTAGGTAAATATCAAGGTCGTTACTTAAACGATTAATAATATCTATGCCGAGCAGTTTTTGTACAGCCTCTTTTAAGTAAGAGCCGGTATCGTCTTCTGCAAGCTCTGCTATTTTTTCACCATCAAAAAAGAATAAATCGCCGATACCAGGTGGTACTATTTCATGTAAAAATGCTTGTACTTGTTCTGAGTTTAACGAGTTATCTTGCTCGCCATTAATAGTAAGCGTTAACTTTTCATCGCCTTCAAGCTTCCATTTACGGGTTACTTCGTAAAGGTTATGTTTGCCTTGGTGAGTATGTGAAAAGCTAAGCGTTATGCAACCCTCAGCATCTTGCTTTTCTTTAGTGGCTGTTTTATTTGTTTGCTCGTTTAAGTAGTTTAGGTAATCTTTTTTAGTGATTACAGCACCCAACGCACGCTTACCTAATAAGGCTAAACGAATAGCGGTTAGAATAGAGGTTTTACCTGCACCGTTTAAACCACCAAATAAAATAATAGGGCGTTCAAATACGCCTTCTTTACGCGGGTCTAAGTCTATAGAGGTTTGGCCGT
This sequence comes from Pseudoalteromonas sp. 19-MNA-CIBAN-0066, assembly GCF_040308705.1. Lineage (NCBI taxonomy): Bacteria > Pseudomonadati > Pseudomonadota > Gammaproteobacteria > Alteromonadales > Pseudoalteromonadaceae > Pseudoalteromonas > Pseudoalteromonas sp. 19-MNA-CIBAN-0066. The sequence goes on along the minus strand of NZ_JBEONZ010000035.1, from coordinate 8,465 downwards.
TAAAAACTCGAAAGTTATTTAGGGTGAGTGTTTTAAAAATCATTCTATGCCCTCAGCTTTGAGCAGTGCAGTAATTTGTTTAAGGTCGTCTTCTAGCGCTTTTACTTCGTTACTTTGGCGCATTTGGCTCTGGCGAATACTTAAATTAGACGCAATAATAGTTTCGGCACTTTCCCAATCTTGTTGAATTAGACGACCAATACGATTAAAAATGCCTGTACGGCGAGCAAGACCGCTCATAGCAGTTTCTATGTCTATTAGCTTCTTGATCATGTGTGGCGATACGCCGTGCTTAGGTGCTATATCGTTAAGCAGCTGCCCTTCGCTCAAGCTAAATTGATTAGAATCGTCTATTGTCCAGTCGAGCTTTACGCCAAGTGCATCAAATACAATACCTGGTAATGTGTCGTCCCAATCTGGTTCGTTAGGATCGTTTAACCATTCGTGCCTTACTGCGTGTAATTCTTCAACGGTTATTACTTCTACATTGCGATCTTGATCGTTAAACTGCTTTTGAATATTAAGTAATAAACGCATTGCATGTTGGCGATACTTTAATTTGTAAGGGCCCGTTGTGTAGTCGTCTGTAAGTACGCGTTCTTTGTCTTCTTTTAGCGTTTTAAATGCTAAACGACCGTCGCGCCTAATGTGGTTACGGTATTTCTTTTTAAGCTTAGGAGATGTACTACGCGATAAAATATTACGGTACTTAAGTAGTGGCGTCATCCATTGCTCGCCATTTTGAATCAGGCTTTCCATTGCACGGTCACGGGTTACTACGGTACATGTCCAGCAACCAAAGCGAGAGTTACCACACGATGGTGTAGTTTCATCAATAACCATTGGGCACTCACCCTGACCAGATGAATCTTTATATAAATTCCATAAAACGAGGTTTTTGCCGCCCCATGGGTTTTCCCACTCAAGGTCGTATTTATCAAACCATTTATTTTTAATGCCGTAAGGCGTTTTTTCGGTTTTTAAGTGGCACAGACGCAAAATTTTCCATACATCGTCAACGCTCCAGGTATCTATAGGCGTATAAATAAAGGCGTTACTTAAGGTTGTGTGTACAGCAAGATCTGAACCATCAATTTTATGCTTTTTAATTACTTGTGCACGTGATGCGCTTTCTTCTGAACGTGAGCCTAATACAACAATTACTTCGTCGTATTCGCTTACGCGCTCTTTAATAAAGGAGCTTACAGGGTCGATTTTCATTCGCTCTGTACACCAGCGAAAGTTACGCGTTGGAGCAGGGTAGCCTTTACCTAATAAATTAGCCCAAAATGTATTATTCGATTTTGGTACCACTTTATGCGAGGTAATTGGCAGGCCTTCACGTTTAGCACCTTCTTCAATTAGCTTTAGTGACCTATCTACGTGATCAACCACCATTGGGGTTTCTACTAAGGTGTCTGATGCGACTACAAATACTGGCTTATGGCGATCTTCAGGCTTTAACCCAAGTAATGCAAAATAAATAAGCGTCATTACCGCAGATGAATCTTTACCGCCACTATAACCCAATACCCATGGGCGTTTATCGGCCATATAAACTCGCTGGGTGTCTGCTACAAAGTTATGTAGTTGACTACCCGCAAACGATTCGTTTTCGATAAATTCGATGTAATCTTGTAGATCGTGTTGATTTAATAATTTCATACGTTTAAGTATTCTTTCTCTTTTTGTACATCGTTTTTTGAAAGAGGGAGGCCAATTTCGCGTTTAATTTGCATACTGGTAAGGAAAATATTACTCATTGCTTTTGATAGCCTACCATGTTGCATTGCTCTGTGTGCCCAAGCTTGATTGCTTTTAAGCCAGTTAATATTAGCTATTAATTTAAGTTTCGTTTGTTTTTCAGAATTGCTTAGTTTGATTAAGTCTCTACCAACTAAGGCTAACGCTTGAAGCCCAATGCCATGAGCTGAAATATATTCTTGACGAAACTCTGCAGCAGAAAGCTGTTTGTTTTGTACTTGTATCCATTCAGGCATATAAATATTTAGCATTTCCCAAAATTTTGCGGCTACTTGCCTTTCATCTTCGTTAAAGCCTTCTTTAGTGCCTTTACCAAGTAAAACGCGGTTAGCTTGCTTGATACCACTAAGGGTGAATAGTTTACTACTTTTAATAGCAATTGTAGAGCGTTCAAATTCAGTAAAACCAGCAAAAGGCTTTGTATTTAAAGCTAAATACCGTGCAAGCTCTGATGCTTGATCGCGGTGATCATACATTGTGCCTAACGACGGGCTTGGGCGTACTGCGTATTTATTTAAATCGGCAAACATTTGCTGACTTCGTTGTAGGCCTTCGTCTACAAAAAACAAAACTGCAATGTTGTCTTGGCTTAGCTCTGGACGCTCTTTAAGTGCTTCTTCTATAGCTGCACGGCGATGTTGCCCATCATTTATTAATATTTGCGCATCCATAGGTACTTTTAGACTACCAATATTGCTGTTTTTTTCTACTTCTATAAAGTCTATTTCGGCGCCAATAGAAGCTGTAATTGCAGAAAATACATAATCGTGAGGTGACTCAACTAAGTAACGAGCCATTTCGGGAATTCGACTTTTATTCAGTGTACGTTGGGCTCTTAGCTCAACAGGGACTTCTTCTTCGTCATACATAAAGATTTTTGGTATGAGCCTCAAAGGGCAAGTTGCTATGTAAAAAGGTTTGCCCGCTTGCTGACCGCGAACTGCGGGAAAACTGTAGCAGTAGTTGTTTTCAAGGTTGCTCATAATTCAATCTCATCACGTAAGGTACGTAATATTATTACGTACCTTACGTAATAAATACAGCTTTTATTGTTTTATTTAGTGCAATGTTGAAGTAGTTCCTTGTTATAAATGGGTTTTATTTTTTAAAAAATTTATTTCCATTCAATTCAATAGCCCAATATTCAAATACCTTTTGTAATATAGGCCAGTTGGGCCATTCTTCTTTGGGTACGCCTTTTAGCATGTCAGCTAGTTTTTTATCAAACCGCTGTTGGCTTTTGTATTCGCTACTGCCCTTTTGTAAATAATCTACTTTGTTATAAAGCGGCTGTAGCGGGTAGTCGCTTCCGTAAAAAAAGTAGTCGATATCTTGCTCTAGCATTTTGACTTTTATTCGCTCGGTAAGTAGCGGAAGCTTTTTATTAAAATCATCGTATTTTAAAAAAGTAACTTTACCGGATCGCATATGTACTTTTACTAAATCTACGTCGTCAATATCGCCATACAATTGCACAGCACAGCCTATGTAAACACGCAGTATTGTTGGAAGCTGGTTTAAATAGCGAGTTGGTAAAATATATGAGTGGTTATCGTGTAGCTCACCAAGCTGGATTTGTTCATACGCTTGGTAACATGCATTGCCAATGTTAGTAGGATCAGCAATTGAAAAAAGTGATTTTTTAGCTTGCTCAAGCGCTTGGTTATAATCGTTAAAATGAACTTTTAAATCACGTGTTAACCTTGCAGGCATATGACTTTTAGCTTGGCGTTTACCAAATAAGCTAAGTGCAAAGTAAACAAGTAAATCGTCTTTCCGTTTTCGCTGTGCTTGTTCAAACTCATTCTGCTCATAGTAATTTTGTAGCAAGTTAAATGCTTTACTATGGCTGGCGAAATACTTACGCAGTGTTGTACTTCGCTCAAACTCATCATTTGCAGGTAAACGACCAAAGTGAAGGCAATGTTGCCAAAAGTCATTTAGCAGTGTTTGGTGTTTTTCAAATAAGGTTTTTTGTTGGGCTTTGGGCAGTGCTTTTGGTTGCGGCCTTTGGGTTATGTGTTGCCAATTATAGTTTTGAAACTGCAGCTCTAGGTGATGGGCTTCTTCTAGCTGTGAGCATTTAAAAATAGCGATAATACCTTGCCCAAATGCTATGGTTTTAACGTTTAAAGCTTGCTCTATGTAGGCTCTTATTTGCGCTTGACTATAGTACTTCTGGAATGTGTTCCATTTGGTAATTATGCCGTCTTTATAGGGTTTAAAATGTTCTTGTTTTGCTTCGTTAGCCAACATTACCGACACTAGAAGTAGCTGATTTGTGTGCTTGTAAGCATTTTTTAGCGTTTCGGTACGCTCATTTACGTTTTCGATTACGTTAAGTACAAACCCTAAATTAACTATATCGCTATTTTGTTTACACCCATTGGGGCGGTGCACTGGGTCCCACGCATTTATATTTAATCCATGAGCTTCAAGCTCTGTAGCATCGTCTGCTAGCCCGCAACCATAATCGAGTATTGAATAGTCTCCGTTTAAATAGCCGTATTTGGCGAGCTTTTGAAAAGGAGCAGAAAGCCTATCGCGATTTATTGCAGTTAAATGGCGTTGTATTTCTTCTGTTTTTTGCTCTACTTTGGGTTGTTTAACTTCTGCGACTTTATGAAGCATTCCTGTCTCGTCTAGCTTGTAACCTTTACGCTTTATTAAGTTTTGCCACTGTTGTTTAAAACCAATGCTTTTAGTGTTTTGGTACAAGCCTATTTGTTCACCTTCGTTTGTTACTTTTTTAAAAGCTTCGTAGCTATTGTAGGTAGGCAAAACAAATGTCTCTTTTCGGTGCAATATAGGTGGGTTATTTGAGTTACTGTAATTAGTTATTTTTATTGTTAAATCGTCAGCATCGATTGTATAGCTGGTATGAAGTGGAGGATAAGCATATTCATCAAAGTCAGGGTAGTTAAGCAACGTAAACTTTAAATCGCGCTTGTAGAACTTTATTAAGTTCCATGGTTGTTGAACGTCAAGTTTGTTAATAGTGTTTTTTATAAAGCTTAATAATTCTGGTTGTAGAGCTTCAGTCAACGCACTTTTATGCAAATAAATGGCTGTAGGTAATGATTTACCATGTTTGAGCTTTTTTACTAAATCACGGTATTGAGAAAAGTTTAGTGATGGAGGTAAGTTAGCATCCATTAAGGTTACTCAAACAGTTAAGATAACTCAATATACATAATGCTATTACTAACAACAAATCTGAAGGCAAATGCCAAGACAACTCCCCGTGATCACACCCGAAATTGAATTAATGGTGAGTAATTTACAGCATGGATGCTGTTAAAAAGCGTAGCTAGGCCACGGATGCCTATCTACGCTGGTTACGTTCATATCATTAATTTAAATTGAGGAAGCAGTGTGATCCTCGGGGCGCCGTGGGGTTCCAAGGGGCGGTCGGCGGTATCCGCCCCTTGGTTGCCGTCGCCAACGCGACATCTATAAATAAAGGCGTCGAGCGCCGGGTATCGGGCATCGAGCCAAGAGCTTCAAATTATTAAAAGCTGCGCTTTTCGCGTCAGCAAGCTGCACGCCTACAGTAAAATTTAAAGACCGCTGCTAAGACAATACTCCCGTGATCACACCCGAAATTGAATTAATGATGAGTAATAGCTGCGCATGACGGGATTTTGTTCCCGACAAATTCCAAGTACCTAAATCCCTTTAGGCAATGCGCGATAGCCGTGACTTTGCTATGGACGGCGAATACACGGCGTTTACGTTCATATTATTAATTACAATTGAGGATATAGTGTGCTCCTCGGGGTGCTGTGAGATTCCAAAGAGAGGCCGGCGTTTGCCTTTCTTTGGTTGCCGTCGCCAACGCGACATATAACTAATATTTGCAATTAAAAGCCCAAGCGCGAGGTAAACTCCCGCCTACAATTTGAAGGCTGACGCTGAGATAATTCCCCGTGATCACACCCGAAATTGAATTAATGATGAGTAATAGCTGCGCATGGCGGAATTTTGTTCCCGACAAATTCCAAGTACCTAAATCCCTTTAGGCAATGCGCGATAGCCGTGACTTTGCCATGGACGGCGAATACACGGCGTTTACGTTCATATTATTAATTACAATTGAGGATATAGTGTGCTCCTCGGGGCGCTGTGAGATTCCAAAGAGGTCGGCGTTTGCCTTTCTTTGGTTGCCGTCGCCAATACGATATTTGTAAATTAATTTAAAAGCTTCGCTTTTCGCGCGAGCAAGCTGTGCGCCTACAGGTGTTTAGGTGAGCTTTGTTTGTTGATTGGGGTAATGAGCTAGTTACTAAAGAGCTAGTTACTAAAGAGAAAGCGCGATGTAAAATCGCACCTACAAATGCTAAAGCTTAATAGGCGTACTTATCTCACAATCTTTGCATACTAAAGAGTAATTTTCTTTACGTTTGCTTGTTTTAGTATTGGTGCTTGAGCACTCAGGGCATGGTGATTTCATTGGTGTATTTGCACTGCAATTACCGCATTTTACAAAGTAGCCATAGCGCCCAGAAAGAGGCAGCAAATTGGTCGCGCTATTACATTGCTTACAAGCTAATGTTATCTCTTTGATTAGATCACTTTTAGGTTTTACTTGTTCAGTAATGGTTTGCTTAGTCGCTATTAAAGCCTCATCGTAAAAAGATTCTGATTCGCTTATCTTTGCAGATACATATGAAGGCTCTTGTAAGTTAGGTGATATGTTTTTCTCTAAAATAAATTGGCAAATTTTGCCCAGGCTTTCTTCGTTAAACCATGGTCTTACGTTAGTGGATAAAAAATGTAAAGCATTAGGTGCCGATGCGGGTAGTTTCATCATTTGTAGTAGTTTATCAGCTATGAATTCTGATTTTACTAACCGCTCTTCTGTTGCTTTTGGGGTGTGATCCCTGTTGATAATTGCATTGCTCGATATTGCACAAACACTTTGCCATTCACGGCCACCAAAGCCTTGTTGTAGTTTACCAAATATTTTTGGCAGTAATAATGGGGCATTGGCTCGTAATAGGCTTTTTAGTACTGCTAGTTGTAGCTCAACTTGCTTTATTGGTGAGGGCATACCTTGCCAGTTACCACGGTAACTTCGGCTCCATTCTTGATGTTCATTAATCGTTACTTCCCCTGTAATGCTTTTAGATTCGATGAGAATAAAGCCGTAGGTATATACAATAAGGTGGTCTATTTGAGCTGTTTCGTCGTTGTGTTTAAATTTGAGGTCGTTAAATACAAAAACTTGAGGGTGATCTTTAAATGCACGGCGTAAATAAAATGCCACGTCGAGCTCTTGTTTTTGGCCTGCTTGTATTTTTGCAGAGTTACTGGTGGTGAGTATTTTATCTTTTAAAATCATGAGGCTTCCATTCAATCATGCGTGTGGATAGGATATCACTGATGTACCTAATAGCAATACGATTAAGGCTTTAATGTTGATTAGGAAGCTTTAAAGTCATCGACAACGCGACATATAACTAATACTTGCAATTAAAAGCCTAAACGCGAGGTAAACTCTTGCCTACAATTTAAAAGCTAGGCTTTTCGCGTCAGCAAATTAAGTGTTGATAGCTACCTTACCCAATCTATTATTAAATGTCGTATGTTTGCGTTGTTAAGGTGTCGTATATTTGCTATATTTAATACAAGAAACGAGGGTATTTATTATGACAATAGCAAGTAAAGTAACAACAAGAATAAACCGCTCAAAGCGTTATGTTTTTGATCGTGCTGATTTTGCAGATATTGCTGGTTACGACCAAGTTGGCCGGGTATTAAAAAAGCTGGTTGATAATGGTCATTTATTGCGTATTGGTTATGGGCTTTACACTAAAGCGAGAGAAAATCGCATTACGGGTAAGTTAATGCCGGCATCTCCTGCGGGAGCTGATGGTGTTATATTAGAAGCGATTGAAAAGCTAGGTGTTGACTACAAATTTGATGAGTTTTCACAACGTAGTATCAATGGTGAAAGCTTGCAAATTCCAGCGTCTCTGAAAATAATTACAAATAATCGCTTTAAACGCAAAATTGTCGTAAATAATAGTGCTATTAATGCTAATTGATAGTGACCTGTTTTTAGATGTTGCCGATGCTCTTGGTATGGGTAACCCTGCTAAGATTATTATGTTGTTGCATTACTAAAACTACTTTCTGAATTGTCTTTTGATACGCACTTATTGGTTTTTTCTGGTGGTACCGCATTAACAAAGTCGGGCATTAAAACTCATCGAATGTCTGAAGACATTGATATTAAAATCATACCTACAGATGTGTTTGCTAATATTTCAAAAACACAAAAAAGAAAGGCTAGGAAAGAGTTACATCTTCAATTACTTAATGCCATTAGTCTGCACAACTCTTTTTCGGTAGAAAACCGCCCTACTATTTATGATGAATATCGTTATCAACAAATTGATATACGTTATCCTCAAGCACATTCAAAAGTTCCATGCCTAAGGCCGTTTATTAAGTTAGAGCTGATAGAGACCTTGCTTTATGATCAAGTAGTGAGTAGAGATATATGTTCTTTAATGAATGAGGTCACTCAAAAGCCTCCTGAAGTTGCGCTAATGGGGTTTTCGAGTATTAAGAGTACACAAGCGGAAAAGCTAGTCTCTATGTTGAGGCGAACAGCAAGCACGGCTAGCGCATTTTAATCCCAGACTCTAACAGGGTTGAGCGGTAATCATCGTCTAGCCCTGCCATTTTCTTTT
>NZ_JBEONZ010000034.1:0-35629 GCF_040308705.1 Pseudoalteromonas sp. 19-MNA-CIBAN-0066 | reverse complement strand
TCACATACCTGATTGTCATACTTTTCCTAATGGCAATCATTACTCAAAGAACTTTTACCCTAGCGAGCTTATGTCCAAAAACGAGTTTAACCGACCGTCTGCTTCTCGCTCTATGCTGCCACCTAAAAAATTAAGCTTTAAAACGCAGTAAGCGCATATAAAATGCGCTTACTGGGAGTAATTTACTTTAAGCTAACTTTTAAAGTTAGTGCCTAAAGCTTGATACTAGCGCGGGTATACCTGGCAGCATGCCTACCATGGCCATTACGCTGGTTAGTAGTACAAACATGACCAGTGGAATGATCCAGCGGCTCATGCGGGTGAGTTCTTTACTTCTTTCTTTACAGCCAATAAAGCCTAAGTTGTCTAGCAATATGGTGAGTGACCAACCAAATGCTGGGTTAACTAAGCTTGAAGCAAATACTACAATAGCAGCTGATTGGGTGGTTTTACCTACGCGGGTCATTTCCATGCCGGCTTCTAGTAGTGGAATAAATACCCCTACTATTAGCGCTACACATAGCACTGGTTGCCAAATTGCAAGGTCCATAGGGTAGCCCCATACGCCGGCAATAATACAAAATAGTGCGGTTAAAATAGCGCCTGCTGGTATTGGGCGTTTAGCAATGGCTGCTGGCACTATGTAAGTACCCCACGATGATGCAAAGTTAGCGCCGCCCAGTAGCGAGCCAAAGGTTTGCCTAACTGATGCGCTAAGCATGGTGTCGTCTATGTTCATTTGTACTTTTTCGGTACGTTTTGGGTAGCTTATTTTTTGAAATACCTGATGGCCTAAAAAGTCCGGCGACCACATAGCAACAGCAAGCACTGCAAATGGCAGTACTACTACAAAGCTTTCTAGGGTAGGTAGGCCTAACATCCAGCCAGTGTCTTCGCCCCACCAGTACATAGGGTCCATGTTTGGCAGCCCCGGTGCAGTATGAAACTCAAACGGTGCGCCTAATGCAAAGGCTATTGCGCCGCCTAAAATACAGCTAAGTGGTACGGCTAACCAACGCTTTTTAAAATGCTCTAACATGGCATATAAAATTATAGTGGAAAAAATAACAATAAAGGCAATGTGGGTCATATCGATGGCTTCGGCCCATGCAAACAGCTTTTTAACTTGCGAGGTTATGCCTATAAACCCTAGGTAGAGTAAAAGCCCGCCACATACGCCCTTACTGGTTAGTTTAGCCAGTAGGGTTCCGCCTTTACTTATTGCCAAAATTAAACCAAAGGCAGCTATGAGCAAGCCAAATGCCATAGGATGCCCCCCTGCTGCAACTACAATTGGAATTAACGGAATTAAAGGGCCATGAGTACCGGCTAAGTTAGCGGTAGGTAAAATAAAGCCTGAAAACAAAATAATAAAAAAGGCGACGATAAGTAATTCGTAACGCACGTTTTCTAAAACAAAAGCGTCGCTTAACCCCAGTGGGCTTGCAAACGTTGCGGCAATGGCGGCAACCATAACCACTTTACCTATGGTGGCAGCCATTGCAGGAATAGCGTCTTCAAATTCGAACCTGTAATCTCTAAAGGGTAAGTTTGGGCGCCAGCGTTTAGGCTGCATAATTTGCAGCTCGTGTTCTAGGTATTCGTCTCGGCTATTAAACTCAGAGCTAGGCTTGTGTAGATTTTTATAGCTATTGGTAGCGGTTTGAGTATCCGCTCCTGGTTTTGCATCAGATGAAATATCATCTTGCGGCGTGGTATTCATGGCTTCTCCTGCAACATAGTTGCTCACTCAAAATAAAAATACAGCTTTGTTTAAAGCAAATAAAAATAGAGGCGGCAGGATAAAGCAGCTAGCAACAGATTACGATTAGTCAAAGGTCTTGTATGAAACTATTTTGTAACATTTATATTCCTATGGCTGAATTTAGGATTTGGTGCTGTATTTTATTTAATTGTTTATAAACAATGGTTTAAGTTGTTTTATGAAAGTTAAAGTGCAGTGAGTTATTTTTTAGTATTTACAGCAATAATAAAAATTAAAATAACTTTATCTGCATTTATATTATGTTGTTTAAGAAAATAGGGCATTTAGCCATGCTTTAGCTGATAATTTAACTAAAGTTTGGTTATTGATACAAAAATAACGCAGCAAAATAATAACGTGTGGCTTTGCATCTCTCTATAATTAGTGGGCTATTGCATGCGAGCTTAATTGCTTTAACAAGGATAAAAAACAGTTTACTGTTTTTGTTAGCGCTCATCAGATAGAATCCGCCTTATGATTTTTACTTGTTAAGTATTTTCAAAACCGTAACGTTTAAATAGCGAGACCTTCTTATCCTTTTAGAAAATGATACAAAACCAATGAATGATATAACGATAGCAACCCACAACGGTACTTTTCATGCAGATGATGTTTTTAGTGTAGCTGCACTTAAGTATATTTATCCTTCTTTTAAACTTATACGCACCCGCGATATGAAGCTTATAAGCAAAGCCGATGTTGTGATTGATGTAGGTGGCGAGCATAACCCAGAGACAGGCCGTTTTGATCACCACCAACGTGGCGGTGCCGGTGCGCGTGAAAATGGTATTCCTTTTTCTTCATTTGGTTTAATTTGGCAAAAATATGGTCTTGAAATATGCCAAGGCAGCCAAGAAATAGCCAATGCAATTGACTCTGGTTTAGTATCTACTATTGATGCAATTGACTGCGGCCATGTTGAAGGCGTTGCTAAAGGCATTAGCCTTAGCCAAACTATTTCAATGTTTAACCCAACGTGGCAAGAAGAGAACAACTTTGATGCCTGTTTTGATGAAGCGGTTGAGTTTGCATCGCGCATTTTAACTCGCTTTATAGCTGCGGCTAACGGTGGCATTAATGCAAAAGCAATTGTTGCTAAAGCGATTGAAAATGCAGCTGATCCACGTGTAATTGTGTTAGAGCAATACACACCGTGGAAAAAAACCGTGCATGCGCTTTCTGATAAAGCATTATATATGGTTTATCCTTCGCACTCTGGCCAGTGGATTGTGCAAACTGTACCGGTTGAGCCAGGATCGTTTGAAGACCGCAAGTCACTCCCAAAACCGTGGGCTGGTTTATCTGATAAAGAATTTCAGGACGAAACTGGGCTTGAAGATGCTGTTTTTTGTCATAACGGTTTATTTATTGCTGGCGCAAAGTCGTTTGCAAGTGCGATGAAAATGGCAGCAATGGCGCTAGAAGCTTAGTAATATAGGGCTTTAAAAGTGCTAGTCGCTAAAATTAATATTTACGCGCATAAAAAAACGCTAGCAAGTTAAGCTAGCGTTTTTAATTATGCCTAAAGCCTAAAGCCTAAAGCTTTATTCTTTAACCGCTATGGCTATTTCTACTTCATCAGCACTTTTGTAATATTCGTAGTCGCTGCTGTAGGTACGAGTAAAACGACAGTCGTCTGAGCTAAAGTATTGCCAAATTTCGCCCCACAGGTCGATTACCGCATCGGGCATTTCACCTGTCCCGTTAAATACTAAATAACTCCCTGCCTCGGTAGTTACTTTTACTGACTTTTGATCTCCAATCGATAAGTCGTCGCAACAGGCTATTACATCAAATTCACCGGTTACATCGCTTTCATAGTTAGTGTAAACACCATACGTTTTTGTATTTTTTGTTAGCTGTTGTCCATGCTTTTCACCAAATTTTTGCCAAAGCTCCGTTATTTTTGCAGTGCCAGAGTTCATTTCATCGGCGTTACACGTTCTTACCTTTAAACCAGTTAAAGTTATACTTGGGAGTTGCTTTACTTGCATTATGACCTTCCTTACTTCAATCACTTAGCTTTAACGTAACTATAACGTAACAGAAAAACTATTATGGACTGTAACTATTTATAAGTCCTTTAAATTATTTAATTTGAACTCTGGTTAAGGGATTTATTATTACAGCAATTATAAACTCTCTTTTATTGTGTAAATTACTGTATGCATACGTTTTGCTAATGGCCTGTTGCGATGGTGGCACACGTAAATATTTTCACTTATAGGGTTTGCCAAATAATGAGTTTGTATAAGTTTAGGCTTATTAAACGCACTTATTGCATGCGCAGGTAACACAGTAAAGCCCAGGCCTAAGCTTACCGGCTCCAGTATTAAACTAATTTGATTAGAAAAACCGGTGTGTTTTATTTGCTCTAAATGTTCAAACTGCGGGTAGTTTTCGCTCAACAAAAGTTGCGCGTGGTGTTTAGCGTCGGGGTGAGCAATAAAGCCAAGTTCACATAAAGCTTGCCATGTTGGGGTTTTAATATGTGCAGGGGTAACTAATAGTAACGGCTCTGTACCTATTTTATGGCTGGTTACTTCGCTAAGTGTGGGTGCTTGGGTTAAAAAACCAATGTCGGCATTATGGTTAGCTACAGCCTGCTCAACACTTATATTTGGCGCAAAGCGGTAGTCAATATTCAGCCCTTGGTGCTTTGTTTGCAAAGCTAATAACTGGCTATAAAACTGCAATCCACAACTACCAGGCGACTGTATTTTTACTTTACCGCTGTAAGGCGAGTCGTCTTTTAATTGCTGCTCTAAAAACTGCCACTCTTTAAGTAATAAACTGCCTTGTTGATATAGATTTTGCCCATGCACAGTAAGCGAAAACTGTTTGCCGTGTCTTTCTAGCAAAGCACAGTTAACGTGCTGCTCTAATTTTTTAATGTGTTGGCTTACACCCGACTGGGTCATGTGGAGGCGATCGGCTGTTTGCGTAAAGTGGTTTACCTCAACCAAAGTACAAAACGTATTTAACCATATGGGATTTATCATTACAAAATGTACTCAAAATGATGATTAATGATTATTTTACTTAATTTAACTGGCTTCGTAAACTAAACGCATTAACCAGTAACAAGATAAGCAGGAACATTATTATGAGTCATACCTATCCACGTAGTTTTTCGCATATTGGTATTTCGGTACCAAACGTTGAAAAAGCAGTAGAGTTTTATACTCAAGTTATGGGTTGGTACACTATTATGGAGCCAACCGAAATACTCGAAGACAAAAGCCCAATAGGCGAAATGTGTACTGAAGTGTTTGGTGAAAAATGGGAAAAATTTAAAATAGCGCACTTATCTACAGGCGATCGTATTGGTGTAGAAATTTTTGAATTTAAAAACCAAGAAAACCCAAAAGATAACTTTGAATATTGGAAAACCGGTATTTTTCATTTTTGTGTGCAAGACCCAGATGTTGAAGGCCTAGCAGAGCGTATTGTAGCCGCCGGTGGTAAAAAACGTATGGCCGAGCCACGTTATTACTACCCAGGTGAAAAACCATACCGCATGATCTACATGGAAGACCCGTTTGGTAATATCCTAGAAATATACAGCCACAGCTACGAACTTATTTATAGTGCCGGTGCATACTAAGTTAGTGTGTAGCTAGTATTTAAATATATAAAGGCTGCAGTAAGCTACTGCAGCTTTTTTATTGCCTAAAATTAAGTAGACACCCACACTTATTATCCGAATTTAGGGTATTTGAACAAAACTATTCTTAGTTGAATAGTCACTGGTTTTTAAGTGGGTATTCAGATAGTTAGGTGTCTAGATAATTATTTCAGATAGAGAGTTAAGTAGACACCTACACTTATTATCAATATTTGAGTAAAACTATTCTTGGTTAAATAATCACTAGTTTTTAAAGTGGGTGTCTACTTAATTGGGTTTTAGTTGGTTGCCTTAGCTGCTTCATTTGGGGCAGTACTGTAAACGCCCTTTACAGTATAAAAATAAAGCATAGCCAGTTATTGAGCATCACGTTAATATGGACAAAAATAACACGATAAGAATTATAAAATGTTAAACAAAACCAATGCACTTATTTACTTTTTGGCCTTTAGTAGTGGCTTTAGTATTATGGGAATTGAGCTATTAGGTGGGCGTATTTTAGCGCCGTTTTTTGGTAGTAGCGTACATATTTGGGGCAGTATAATTACGGTATTTATGCTGAGCCTATCGTTTGGTTATTTACTTGGCGGTAAATTGTCAATTAAGCGCCCTAGCCTAGCCAAGTACGGGAGTATTTTTTTATTGGCAAGCATTATGGTGTTGCCCATTGCGTTATTTGCTAACCCGATAATGGAATTTATTTTTACTCACATTGAAGACAGCCGCTATGGCTCGTTACTCGCCTCTACGGCATTATTTTTTGTTCCTACTATTATATTAGGCATGATCTCCCCTTACTCGGTTCGGCTTTTAGTTACCGACAGCGAACACAGCGGCCAAGTTGCTGGCGGGTTATATTTTGTAAGTACCTTGGGCAGCGCACTAGGCACTATTATTACCTCATTTTATATGGTGCTCGCGTTTGACGTAAACGCCATAATAATTGGTTTTGCCTTAACTTTAGCGGTATTAGGCTTACTAGCCATACTGGTAAATAAACTATTTTTAGCGGAGCGTCGTTATGCATAAAAGCAATTTTTACATGGTTTTATATGTGCTGATGTTATTAAGCTTGTTGTTTTCACACTTAAGTGTGGCTAAAACAATACATAGCGAGCGCTCGCTTTATCGTAATATATTAGTGGAAGAAACCGGTAATTTACGCTGTTTAAAGTTTGATGAAAAATCTAGCCAAAGTAGTCAAAGTTGCATGTATATTAACGAGCCAAAAAAGTTAGTTTTTAATTACACTAAATTGGTGTTTTCAAGCTTGTTGCTAATAGATGATCCTAAAAAAGTACTTATTATTGGTTTAGGCGGTGGCACTTTGTCTAACACCATTTCAGAGCTTTACCCTAAGGCAATAATCGAAAATATTGAAATAGATCCTGCGGTAATTAAAGTGGCCCGCGATTACTTTAATTTTAAAGAAAGTACTAAGGTAACGGCAAAAGTACAAGACGGTCGTATTTTTATAAAACGTGCGGCGCTTAAAAAACAGCAGTTTGATTGGATAATTTTAGATGCATTTAATGGCGACTACATTCCCGAGCATTTACTAACTAAAGAGTTTTTTGAAGAGTTAAAAAGTGTGCTTGCGAGTGACGGCGTTATTGCGGCAAATACGTTTTCATCGAGCAAACTGTACGAGCACGAGTCGGCCACTTATAACGCTGTTTTTGGCGACTTTATTAACGTTAGCCGAAAAAACTACAGTAATCGTATTATTTTAGCCGGCAATAAAAGTACCCTTACCCAAGCGCATATTAATAAACGCGTAAGTGAGTTAACCCCTCTGCTATTGCCTTACGGTGTAAATATTAAAGCTATTAGCCAAATGCTGCACTTTACAAAAAATAATCACGATTGGCCTGAAAATACAAAAGTCCTTACCGATCAATACTCCCCCGCTAACCTACTCAACTTTTAGCCTAGGGCGTGTTTGGTATTTATGTGTGGTTACCGCCTTTTTATGGGAGTAACCACACTACACAGGCTCTGCCTTACCTAAAACCAAATATAACGCTGCAAATTAAATCTTAAAAGATCAACAACCCCTAGTGTTTTAGCGGCTAAACCTTTACTAAACCCTAGCTAAATATTTACTTAGCATGCTAACTAATGGTAAAGTGCTTAGCATGCTAAGTAGTTAGAGGTTGAAATGTCTAAACCGGTTCCTTTTCATGAAACACTCGATTTAACCTTGTGTGGCAGTATGGGTCGAGTGCATAGATTATGCCGAGAAGTTGTTACAGTTGCCGTTGAGCCGCTAGGCTTAACTCAATCGCGTTGGATTGCTTTGGTGCATATAAATATGCTGAAAGAGGGAGTAACTCAACAAGCGTTGGCGCATAGTTTAGGCATAGAAATGCCGTCGCTTACGCGTACCCTTAAGCAACTCGAAGAGCTTTTTCTTATTACCCGTCAAGTTGATAAGCACGATAAGCGCAGTAAAAAAATTTATTTTACAGAGCAAGGCCGCAATATATTAAAGGCGGTAGAGGCACAGATCACTGATATTAAAAATCAGCTTTATAATGGACTAAACGATGAGCAGTTAGATGTAATGGCTCATGGTTTAATTAAAATGGAAGACAACGCAAAAAATTATATTAAATATCACAGTTCTAATAAGGTTAACAATGACACCTGATCAAAAATTTGCGCGCTATGTGAGGCTTTCACTCGTTGGATTCATTTTAGTGTTTTTATACTATGTTATAGCCGATATTTGGCTGCCAGTAACGCCACAAGCGCGTGTTTACCACCCAGTAGTACAAATCTCACCGCAAATAAGTGGCCGTGTTACTAAGGTGTTAGTTAGCAATAACCAACCGGTAAAGGCTGGTGATATATTGTTTGAGATAGATCAAAGTACTTACTTACTGGCTGTTGAACAAGCTAAACTAACCCTCGATGATGCCAAATTACAAAATAAACGCCTTGATACTAATGTTAAAGCGCTTGAGGCACAAATTAGTGCAGCTAAAGCAAAACAACATGAGCAAAGCTTATTAAAAAGTAGAGGCGAAAAGCTCTATAAGCAAAACTCTATATCGGAACAAGAGCTGGAGAGTATTCGGGCTAACTTTGCTGCAAGTAAATCAAACGTAGCGGCTTTTGAAGCGCAATTAGCCGAAGCTGTTTTAGCGCGTGGCACATCAGGGGAGGATAACTTAGCGCTGCGCCATGGAGCGAATCAGTTAGCGCAAGCTGAGCTTAACTTATCGTATACACAAGTACGTGCTTTAAGCGATGGTGTGGTTGCCAACTTGCAATTACTTGACGGTGCTTATGCTCTTAGTGGCCAACCTTTGTTAGCTATTGTGGCTAAAAAGGCTGATTTAGTAGCCGACTTTCGTGAAAAATCACTGCTTAATATGCACCCAGGTAGTTTAGCAAAAGTGGTTTTTGATAGCTGTCCCGGTGAAGTATACGACGCAAAAATTAGTACTTTTGAAGCGGGTGTAAGCGATGGCCAATTAAGTGCCAATGGCTTGCTAAGCACTACCGAAACCAGTAACCGTTGGGTACGCGACGCACAGCGCCAACGTATTCATTTGCAGTTATTAAAAAACGATCAAGCGCTAATTGCTAATATGCCTAGTGGCGCGCGTGCTACGGTGCAACTACTTCCTGAGTCAAAATTTGGACAATGGTTAGGCGCATCACAAATACGTTTTATTAGCTGGTTACATTACATTTATTAGTGGAGGCAAAATGAGTCAAAAAATTAGCCAGTCTCCACAACTTGACTCTAACGGCCTACGCCAAGCGCTGCGTATTGCCGGCGGGTGCACGTTAGGGTTTGCTATTAGTAAATTAATGAACTGGCCAAATGGGATTTTTTTTACTGTTTACCCCATGCTGCTATTAGGTTTAGTGCCAACGTTAAATAAATCTGTGGTTAGGCAGTTTTTTGCCAGTGCCGCATTTAGCGCGCTTGTTGTGCTTATATTGCAGGGGTTATTTTCGCACTTGCCGGTACTTATGGTACTGATTGTATTTGCCTGCTTTTGTATTTTATTTTACCAAATGAGTAGCGGAAGTGGCTTTTTGTTTGGTGCCTTAGGTGCGGTTAGTTTATCGATTCAATTACACTTTGCCAGCTATGTAACTGGTAGTAGCAGTATTTATCCGCTTATTTTAAGTAACGGTATAGCCATTATTTTAACTGTAGTAATTGCAGCAGTAATGCATGGTTTATTTCCCGATGTTACTGCGCGCCCTGGGCGTGCAGTGCCAACAAAAGATAAAGCAAGTATTCGCCACGAAGTGCTGTTGTGCTCGAGCGTGGCTACGTTATCGTTTATTGTTTTTCAGGCACTGGATTTACAAGACTCTATTTCGGCGCAGGCGGCATCTATTTTAATTTTATTTTCGTTATGCTGGAAAGCCGCAGGCATAGCCAGTTGGCAGCGTATAATTGGCACGCTTATAGGCTGTAATGCCGCACTTTTGTCGCAGCTATTTTTATACACCCATACCGACTTTTTACTGTTTCCTGTTATTGTGTTGTGGATTTTATCGTTTATATTTAGTCGTTTTCATATTTTAGGTGGGGGGCCGCCGGGCATTGGCTTTGGTGTTTTAACCACGTTTGGTATTTTATTTGGGCAGTCGTTAGCCCCGGGGCAAGACTTGATTTACAGTGCGCTGTATAGGTTTAGCTCTGTGACAGTGGCTGTTGTTATTAGCTTAAGTGCGGTATATGCGATGCATAGATTATTAAATAAATTTAATACTACACGCCATCATACCTACGATTAGCGTTAACATCGATGCTGATTTTGGGTTACAAGCGCTGAGTTTGCAGCCCACTTCCCTTTCTTCTTTAAAGCGCAGCGCCTCATCCCTTTTTTGTGAATAATTTACTTAATGGGCTATTACACAAAAAACAGACGCATATAAAATAGATATCAGAAAAAGAAGAAGTCTTATATCAAGAAAATATTCGGGCTTCGCCCGCGCGTCAGCAAGCTTAACGCCTTACTTTTAAAGCTTAATATTGCCGCGTAACGCTTTGGTTTGGCCGTGTTTGGTTTTTTTATCCATGCGTTTACGCTGCGAATTACGGCTCGGTTTAGTGGCTCTGCGGGCTTTATTTACTTTAGTTGCGCTAATAATTAGATCTTTTAAGCGTTTAAATGCATCTTCGCGATTAAGCTCTTGTGTGCGGTGGCTTTGCGCTTTTATTATTAATACGCCGTCTTTGGTTATGCGGCTGTCGTTTAGTGCAAGTAAACGTTCTTTATAAAAGTCGGGTAATTTAGAGCGGTTAATATCAAAACGAAGATGGATAGCGCTGGCTACTTTATTAACGTTTTGTCCACCGGCACCTTGCGAGCGAACTGCGGTTAATTCGACTTCCCATTCATCAATGGTCACGGTATTTGAAATAGTTAACATTAGACTCAGCTAGTTTTTATAAAAATCTAGTATACCATTTGTAATTAACTATACCCAAATCAAGGTAAGCAGCTATTAATTGGCGTAAATTTAACCCTTAACGGGTTAAGCAGCCCTTTAGGTTGTAACCTAAAGGCGCGGGAGTATATACTCAGTTATCTTGTGTTTATTATAGTGTTTTATGTCTTTATCTACTTTTGCCCCAGTAACCACGATTGATGATCAAAAAAAGCTTTGTGTTTTATTAAGTTTACTTTTAAGTTCTTCATCTTACAGCTATCAAAATTCGCCTCAGCTGTTTTCTAAACTGCTATTTAATCATTTTATAAACGGGTATTCGTTTTCACTCGCCGAAGTAAAAAAAATTACCCGCGAGTTAGAAGAACAATCACTGGTTTGGGAGCAACCGTTTAGGCAAAATCATAAACTTTCTATTGATGCCATCGTATATGCAATTGTAAGTTTGTTAGAGTACTGCCCTGGCTTAATTAAAAGCTTTTTAACGCAAATAACCACCATATACCGCTTTAACGACAGTGCTTTAATGTTTATGTTTGAGCTATTTAATAGCATTGAGAAAAGTGAAGGCTCGCCGTTAGCGTCATCTGCAGAGCCTGAAATTGATCATCACTTTATTAATTTACTAGCACAATCAAAATACAGTAAGCAGCTGTGGTTAGCTTTACCCGCGCAGTGGCAACAAATATGTTTAGAGCATTTTATTCGCGGTGAATTTTTTAATCTAACTGCTGAGCATTCATGGCCATCAATAGTACAAAGTACCGCGACCACTATTGAGCCAAGTAAGCGAATTTACCTAAACGAAAGCTTAGCTACGCTGCTGCAACAACCTGACTATAATGAATTACTCATTGATAAGTCGCACAGTAACTTAGTAATATTTAGTCAGGCTAATAGCCTTGCCATTGACGGCACTCATTTAGAATTAGCGCTGCAACAATTTAAAACGGGGTTAACGCTTTATCGTAAAACCTTTGTTAAGGGTAGCTATCCGTGTGAAATAAGCGGTTTACTGTATATGGTGTGTTTATATGCCAGTGGTACTGAAGCCGATTTAAAACAGCTAAAAACACATAAAAATTGGTATAACAAACAACTCGGCGAGCTCAGTAGCACAACGCAAGCCATTGAATTTTTGTTACTCGCACCCGAAAAAGTAATAAGTTTTGAGCAGCGCTTACTACACGATACGATTGCAAACCTACAGGCAAACCCAAATGCACTAGCGCCTCTTTTTTGCCTATTATTGGCTTTAATAAAGCACGGCAGCGAAGAGCAAATTAATGCCCTTAGAGATAACAGTAAACTGCTGAGCCAATTAATTCATTCAAGCCAACAGCATCAGCACTGGCTAGGTGAGCAGTGCACGCATTTAGCAAATTGGCTAACGCACGATACACCATTGCCAGATACCGGTTTATTACAGCATTTTAAACGCGTGCCACAATGGCAGCGTTGGTTAAATGAAGTAAGTAAAATAGATACTCCAACGCAAAATGAGCGCCTAGTTTGGCAGCTAGACCTTACCCATTTAGACCTGCCACTTATTCAAGCCAAAGTGCAAAAACACAACAGCAAAGGCGAATGGACTAAAGGCCGTAAAGTAAATATTTATGATCTTGACAATGCTCAATACCGACATTTACTTAGCCCAGCCGATCATAATTTAGTGCAAGTAATTAGTAATCATGCGGGCTTTGGTTACAGTGAAGTACAAGCAACCAGCGCGGTGTTGCAAGCGCTAATTAACTTCAAAGGGCTTGAAGACATTAAAGGTAATTTAGTTACGCTTAACAAAGGTGAGTTTATAATTGAAATTGGGCAAAATATTAACGACTGTTACCAATTAATTATACAGCCTAAAATTACCGACATAGACGGCGACTTTTTACTTACCCACAGCCACGCTAATAGTTACCAAGTATTTGTAGTAGACGACAAACAACACAAACTAAATAGCCTGCTTGCTCAGCAACCTAATAACTTAACAGAAGAAAAACTGCCACAACTTAATGCGGCATTAGAGGCCTTGTCGGAGGAGCATTATATTAGCAGTAGCCGCAGCGAGTTTTCTGCGGTTAATAACGTGCGCCAAGGGCTTGTTGATTTAGCCGCAGTAATTAAGTTAACCCCAATGGGTATAGACGTTAACTTTTATACTATGCCATTTGGTGTTGACGGCCCATGGGTTGAGCCCGCAATAGGCGCAATAACCTTAGCCTATAGCGATAACGAGCAAGCCGATAACAGCGTTGTAAAACGTGATTTAAAAGCAGAAAAACGCGCTTTAAAAAACCTACTTAGTAATTTAGCTGGCGTATTTGCCGATCAAGAGCATCCGCAGTATAACAGCGCGCATCAGCAGTTTTATTTACCAGAAGATATTAGCCAAGCCATAATACAATTAGAAGCCGCGCAAAAAGACAACGCACTAGTATTAAGTTGGGATGAAAACGCCCAAGGTATGAAGGTTGCCAATAGTAAGCACCTTTCTCTTAATTTAAATGATGATAACGATTGGCTCAGTGTTAGTGGTAAATTATCGCTCCCCGATGGTCAAATTATTGCTTTGCAAACACTCCTTAAAGCCCCGCGTCGTGGCAGTATTATAGAGTTTGACGAAAATAACTCGTTATTATTAGATCAGCGCCTAACTAACTTATTAAATCGCTTAGAGGGCATGCAAAGTAAAACTAAAAACGCCCCCGACGATCAACTTCGTATTGCTAATGCGCGCGCTCTTCCTTTGTATCACAGTGCTGCAGAATTGAGTGATGTTAGCTTTGGTGCAAACTGGCAACAGCGCTTAGCTAAATTTGAGCGCCCAAGTGAACCCGTATTACCCGCGCATTTAGTTAATATATTACGCGACTACCAAGTGGTTGGCGTAAAATGGTTAATGCAACTGGCTAACTGGGGGTTAAATGCCTGTTTAGCCGATGATATGGGCTTAGGTAAAACGCTACAAACACTCAACGTATTACAAATGCGCAGTGCTTTAGGTGCCAGCTTAGTTATAGCGCCAAAATCGGTATGTCATAACTGGCAGGTAGAGGCTGCGCGATTTACCCCTACCCTCAATATTAAAACTATTGATAATGCAGCCGCAACTGATGAGGTGCTAGCCGGTGCTACCGCTAATGACCTAGTAATTGTTAGTTATGGCTTATTACCTTTAATAGGGGATCAATTAGCTGCGTACGAATTTGCCAATATTGTACTAGACGAAGCACAAGCCATTAAAAATCCATTAAGCCTTCGTGCTAAAGCTGCTTTTGCACTTAATGGCCAGTTTAAAGTTGCGCTTTCGGGCACACCTATCGAAAATCATTTAGGTGAACTGTGGAGCCTATTTAACTTTTTAATGCCGGGTTTTTTACATTCATTAGCTGAGTTTAAAAAGCGCTTTGGTAATGCCGATAAAAACCAGCAGCAGGCTGATACGCTAAAAACATTAATTGCGCCGTTTATTTTACGCCGTAATAAAAAAACGGTACTGACCGAGTTACCCGATAAAACCGAAATAAACCTTACTTTTGCGCTCAGCGATAAAGAGCAAGCTCTTTACGAAGCCACTCGCTTAAACGCGCTTGAGCAAGCCAGCCAAGAAGACAGCCAATACATTACTATATTGGCGTCATTAACTAAATTGCGCCGCGCGTGTATTGCTCCGCAGTTATTAATTGAAAACAGTAAGTTACCGTCAAGTAAACTCGACACCGCCGAAGCAATAATTGAAGAATTACTTGAAAATGATCACCAAGCACTTATTTTTAGCCAGTTTGTTGATGTACTTAAATTAGTTGAACAGCGACTAAAAAAACGCGGTATAGCATATTGTTACCTTGATGGCAGCATGAGCAGCAACAAACGCAAGCAACAGGTTGATAAGTTTCAGGCAGGTGAGGCGCCTTTATTTTTAATTAGTTTAAAAGCTGGCGGCACCGGGCTTAATTTAACTGCCGCCGACTATGTGCTGCACTTAGATCCTTGGTGGAACCCCGCGGTTGAGCAGCAAGCCTCCGACAGAGCGCACCGCTTAGGGCAAACACGCCCTGTAACCGTGTATCGTTTAATTGCGCAAAACACCATAGAAGAAAAAATACTGCAACTGCATGAGCACAAACAAGCCCTTGCCGACAAAGTACTCAGCGGCAGCAGCAACACCGGGCAATTATCAAAAGATCAGTTATTGTCTTTGTTGCAAAATCAGTAAAAATAAAGCGTTTAGTACTAAGTGCGATTTAAAGTCGCACTTACAATAAAATTTAAGCACAGCCATAGGTTTACTCGAAGTTGCTAAGCTTGCTGGCGCGATATTTTCAACGAAAATATAATTATTTAAATGTTTGCATTAGATACGCGTAATATGAGTAGACAAAAGCAAACGTACTTGGTTTTACTCGTAGGCAAGCTATGCTTGCTGGCGCAATATTTTCAACGAAAATATAATTATTTAAATGTTTGCATTAGGTGTGCGCGGCAACAAGCTACTTGCCTACAATAATACCTCTGCTACGCGTTTTTTTAACTCTGGCAGTACCTCCTGTTCAAACCAAGGATTCTTTTTAAGCCAAATATTATTACGCGGGCTGGGGTGTGGTAGTACTAAATGGCTTGGCCAATAGTCACGCCACGATTTTACTAACTCAGTAAGCGGTAGCTTTTTAGTGTCGGGTAAATGATAAGCCTGAGCATACTTACCTAGCACAATAGTGAGCTGTAAATTAGGCAAGGCGGCTAAAAGCTGCGCGCGCCAAGCTGGGGCACATTCTTTACGTGGTGGTAAATCGCCCGACTTGCCTTTACCCGGATAGCAAAACCCCATAGGTAAAATTGCAATGTTATTGGCATCATAAAACTGATCGTTAGTAAGCCCTAACCACTGCCTTAGGCGTTCACCGCTTTGATCGTTAAACGGTATACCGCTTTGGTGTACTTTTATACCGGGCGCTTGGCCTGCAATTAATATTCGGGCGTTAGGGTTAAATTGTATTACGGGGCGCGCTCCTAACGGTAATTGCGGCTCGCAGATCACGCATTTACTAACTTGAGCTACTAATTCATTCAATTCTATCTTTTTTGACTGTTTTTCACTCAAATTTAGGCCTCTATTCGTTATTTGTGGTATTGAGTTGGTAAAAAATCGGTTTATTTTAGCGTGCCTAACTACTAGTTAGTATAATAGTGATCTATTACTGGTTATGCACTTAACCTATTATATAACCTAGTGTTTTTCAGCCCATACTGCAAACTCATTACCGCTTGGCTCGGTAAAATGAAACCTACAACCGCCAGGAAATTCAAAAATAGGTTTAATTACTTTACCGCCGTATAAGGTTACTTTTCTTTGTGTTGCATGAATATCGCTGCTGTAAAAAACCAATAGCGCCCCACCCTCTTCAGTACTCGATTTTAACGGCGATTGGTAAAACCCACCATTAAGCTCTTGCCCGCTAAAAGCCGTGTAGTCTGGGCCGTAGTCGGTAAATTGCCAATTAAAAACTTGGCTAAAAAACGCTTTAGTTGCGGTTAAATTAGCGGCTGGAAACTCTACATAGTTTAGCTTTTCGTGATTATTCATCATTATTCTACTTACTATTTTTAAAGGGTAAATTAACCATAAACCTAAGTTAACTACCAAGCAAGGCGCTTAAGCGTATTTGGGATCAATATTATACTAAGTTAAAGTTAATTTACACATGCAAATAGGAATCACTATCTTTTGTATTCATAAACTATATAATAGCACTTTTATTTTTCGCCATATTTAAGGGATTGACTCATTATGCAGGCTTCATCACTTAGTTTAGGGTCAACTAAGCTGCTTTTATTAAAGCCGCTTTTGATATTTCAGCACATAAGCCATTTTAGTTATGCTTTTAAAGTGTGTTTACGCTTTTTAATTGCCATTGTCGGTGGCTACTTTTTTACCGCGGTGAGCTGTTCGCTACTGAGCGCTATTTTGCAACTAAATAAAGCGGATGCAGTTTTGATGAGCGTGTCGTTAAGTATTTTAATTTATACGCTGGTATTTATTTACGCTTTTTATGTTAAGTCATTAAAAACAGTATGGATCAGTATTTTACTAGCTACTGCAGCACAATTAATTTTATTAGCACTAATAAAGGGTTGGGTATGAAGGATAGTTTTTTTTGTTCAATGACCTGGTTACATACCTGGGTTGGGCTATTAGTGTGTTGGTTACTTTATTTGATCTTTTTTTCTGGTACGTTGAGCTTTTTTAGAGACGAAATGAGTTTATGGAATCAGCCCGAAATTCATAATATTCAAGCACAATCTGATCGTATAAGTGCCCAAAAACAGCAAATAATTACAGGTTTTGATTACTTAAACGCTCAAGCAAGCAATGCCCCAAATTGGCGTATAACACTTCCTGAACAACGCGTACCTTACTTAACCTACGGCTTTGCAAAACCTAAAGAGCCGGGCCAGCGTAGAAGTAAATTTGAAGACACGCAATTAGATCCAAATACTATGCAGCCGCTTGCACCTTTTAGAGAAACCAAAGGCGGTAACTTTTTTTATCGCCTGCATTTTGATTTACATTACATAGATGTTATTACAGCGCGCTGGATTGTGTGTTTTGCAAGTTTATTTATGCTGATTGCCATTGTGTCGGGGGTGGTGATCCACAAGCGTATTTTTAAAGATATGTTTACCTTTAGGCGCAATAAAGGCAGCCGTACATGGCTCGACGCTCATAATATAAGCTCAGTATTAGCCCTGCCCTTTCATTTAATGATTACCTACACTGGGTTAATTACCTTAATCTTTATGCTGTTTCCTTACCCGGCAGAAACTAGTTACGACAAAGGTATGCGAGACTTTTTTAATGATGTTACACCGCGTAATAATGTAACTGACAAAGCGCAGGGTGCAGCGCCTATGGTAAAAGTAAATAGCATTTTAGATCAACTTTATACTAAGTGGCCAAATGCTGATATTCGCCGTGTACAGGTAAGTAATCCTAATATGGCAGCATCAACTATCACTGTACTAGTTAGCCCACAAAAAGCATTTCGTGACCAAACGCCGCGGTTAATATTTAGTGGCGCCACTGGGGAGTTAGTAGCCCAAACCGATGAAGAACTAAGTGCAGGTAAAGCGCTTTATGAATCGTTAAACTCAATGCATACCGGGCGCTTAGCCGAACCATTACTACGTTGGCTCTACTTTTTAGGAGGTATTGCGGGTTGTGTAATGATTGCCTCTGGCTGCATTATGTGGGCAAAACGCTTACGTGAGCGAATGAAAAAAAATGCTCACCCATCGTTTGGCTTAAAATTAGTCGAAGGATTAAACCTAGCTACTTTAATGGGGCTTCCTTTAGCTACCTGTGCGTTTTTTATTGCTAATAGAGTACTTAGCCTACAAGTTGCCGGGCGTGCTGATAAAGAAGTGTTGGCGTTCTTTTTAACCTGGCTTGTGGTGGCTATTGTAGCGCTTATAAAGCGCGATAGAGTGCAATGGCGAGTTATGGCGGCAATAAATAGCTTAGCCTGTTTAGCAGTGCCTGTAATTAATGCGCTAACAACTAACGGTAATATAGTTAGTTATTTAATAAATAAACAGTGGGCGTTATTCACCTTTGATGCGCTGTTTATACTCTCAGGCATATTGTTTTTTATACAAACCGAAAAATTACGTACTGCCAAGCCAACTACAAAAGCGATAAAAAAAAATACTAGTTCTGACTTAAAAGGGCAAAAAGCATGATGGAGTTATTACAATTTAGCCTCTGTTTGCTGGCTTTTAACGCGTTTGCGTTGGCTAAATTTAATCATTTTAAAGATATTTTTAAAAAACGGCCGACTAATTTACAAAGAAAATACCTCCTAGTTACCGCTTGGATCAGTATTTTACTAAGTCTGCTCCTTTGTGTGAATGATCAAGGCGGGTATGGTGCGTTGCTTTTTTGTGGTTATATGTCGCTAAGTGCTTTAATTATAATGGTTTTTTGTAATTTTATAACTCAGCTTGTTAAAGTTTTTAGTGTGTTAAATTTGGTTGTAACAGCCTTAACTACTCTACTTTTAGTATTAAACTAGGCTAAGTTAGTAAAATACTGATCTGCTAATGTAATTTTAAATAAGTAGTAAATAACTAAAATGGTAAGCTCATTGCTTGCCATTTTAGTTATTGCGAGCATTAAGTTTAAATAGTTATTACAATTGCTCTAGCGGTAAATATTTACTGTAAACCCCCTTTACATTTATTTTTGCTTAACCCAAATAATTTGCTCAGTTGCAAAGCCTAAGTCTTTAACTGTTTTTAAAAAGTGCTCTTTTAACTCATCGCCTACCTGTGGCGTACGTGATAAAAACCATAAGTAATCTTTGTTATAACTCGTTATAAATGCATATTGGTAATCAGCTTGCTCAAGTTCAAAAATAACGTAAGCCCCATAAAATGGACCAAAAAACGATACTTTAAAATGTCCTATGTCAGAATCCCCCACAAATTTTGCAAGGCCTTGAGCATTCTTCCATTGTTGTTCTTTAGTAATATAGCCCTTATTAATTACCTTTACAGTGCCATCGTCATTAATAGTATAGTTAGCAGTAACCTGCTCCATACCCTCTTCGAACGAATGATTTAGCCGTGCTATTTCGTACCATTTACCTTGATATTTTTGTAAGTCAAAGCTTTTAACCGCAGTGATCCCTTCTGGCGGACTAGTACATGCACTGAGTGAAAATAGTGTAATGGTGAGTAAAAAATATTTTATTTTGTTCATTTAAGCTCCTTTTTGAGTGGTTATTAATATTACGTAATAGCTATAATAAAGTTTGCTAGCCGATTAAAAAAAATTGCTATAGGATCAATTAAATACTAGAGCAATTTAAAGATTTAATCATGAAAATTTGGGTAGATGCAGACGCGTGTCCAGTGGTTATCAAAGAAATACTTTTTAGGGCCGCTGAGCGCACACAAACCGAAACCATATTAGTGGCTAATCATGCCATGCGTATCCCGCCATCAAAATATATTAGCCGCCTACAAGTGTCTTCGGGTTTTGATGTTGCTGATGACGAAATAGTAAAACGTATTGCTAAAGGTGACTTAGTGATCACCGGCGATATTCCACTGGCCAGTGAAGTAATAGACAACGGCGGGCAAGCACTCAACCCGCGTGGCGAGCTTTATACTACTGAGAATATTCGCTCAATACTTAATGTACGCGACTTTATGGATACCATGCGCTCGAGCGGCGTAGAGATGAGTGGTGGGCCGCCGCCGCTTAGCCAAACCGATCGCCAAAACTTTGCTAATAATCTCGATCGTATTTTAGCGCAAAATAAGGCAGGCTAATTTGAGCAAGCAGTTAATTGGTTTAGGTGACGAGCAATTTAACGTGGCGGTGTATGTAGCAAAGGCCCCGCCAATGCCCTACTTCGAAACGCTCAACAGCCTAGAGCCCGTTATTAATGAGCAAATAAATACTATAAACCAACATTGCGGTAATGGTTGGCGTAAAGTATTTAACGTATACGCTAAAGTATTGTTTGCCCTGCCTAGTGAGCATTACTCATTTGCAAAACAAGCGCCTACTTGGCAGCAATATCGCGATGAATTTTTACTTCAAAAAAACAGTAAAACCGCCCTACTGTTTAGCGCGCCTAATCTTACTATTACTTCTGCAGATAAAGCTTCTAGCAATAAAAACCAACTGCACATAATTGCCGGGCGCACCCACGCTAAAAATTTACTCCAACACGGTAAATTACAAACGCAGTTTGATTGGCTCGATGACGAGTTTGCAATAGACGCTATTAATAATATTATTGTGTGCCCGTATTTCGACTACAGACAACTAAGCAATATAAAAATTGCACGATTGAGCGAGCTTGTCGCGCAACTTAAAAGTAGTTTATGAGCGCTACAAACAATTCAAAAAATAGTACAAGGAATAGTTATGGCCGGAATTTTAGCTATAAACGAATTATTAAAATCAATGCAGCCTGTGCTTAAACAAGATGAGTATATATTTTGCTGTTTAGCAGGCTCACTTGCCGATTATGTTCATTTAAACCCACTGGCCACTTACGTTGAAGAAGAAGGGCTAACCCTTATTTTGAAAGCTGAAACTGCCGATAAAGCAGGAATTACTTACGAGGGGAAATATAGTTTAATAACTTTAAACGTACATTCCAGCCTTGAGGCTGTAGGCTTAACAGCGGCAGTATCTGCCAAACTGACAGAGCATGGCATTAGCGCTAATGTGGTAGCTGCGTTTTATCATGACCATATTTTTGTACAAGCAGATAAAGCCCATACAGCGTTAAATGCGCTGAAAGAGATTGGTTAGACTAGCTTGGCTTTAAATGTTAAATGAGAGCTATTTTAAGGTGATATACAATGATCTGAGTGATGGTGGCATTCGTTCTTCGGGTGGCGCTTCGCTTAACCGACCTGCGTTTTGTAACTTTCTTATGTTAAAGCTTTTAAAAGCGCTTTAAGATGACACCCATCCTAATATTTGCAATATCAGCATGATTAACTAAGCTCTGGCTAGAATTCTTTAAACAGACACCCATCCTAATATTGGTAATATCAGCATGATTAACTAAGCTCTGGCTAGAATTCTTTAAATAGACACCCACCCTAATATTTGTAATATCAGTGTAATTAACTATGCTCTTTTTAGTGCAATAATTAAGCAGGGTGTCACATGGCTATCGCAAGAAAGCGTCAGGTAAGTTTGGTCGATACAAAATACTACCACTGTATTTCGCGCTGCGTACGCCGTGCATTTTTATGCGGCGTAGACAACTTTACTAATCAATCGTATGAACATCGCAGAGAGTGGGTTGAAAGCAAATTACTTGCCCTCGCTAACGTATTTTGTATCGATGTGTGTGCGTATGCAGTAATGAGTAATCACACCCACTTAGTACTCTATGTTGATGATAAAAAAGCCAAGCGACTAACCGATAAAGCCATTATTCAGCGGTGGCACAGGCTTTGTAAAGGCACTGTTCTCACTAACAAATATCTGCAAGGTGAAGAGCTAAGTAAAATTGAATGGCTCTTTCTAAATGAAACAATCAGTGAATACCGAGAACGCTTAGCTAATATCAGTTGGTTTATGCGCTTATTAAATGAAGACATTGCGCGCAGAGCTAATAAAGAAGATAACTGTACCGGCCGCTTTTGGGAGGGACGCTTTAAATCACAAGCCCTTTTAGATGAAGCGGCATTAATCGCCTGTATGGCATATGTTGATTTAAACCCAATAAGAGCAAAGGCAGCAGCAACACCTGAAACATCAGACCATACCAGTGTAAAAATACGCATTGAAAGTGCCACTGCGGGTAAGCAACCGAAGCAACTCCTACGCTTTTCAGGTAAACCAAAAAAGCAAATGGCAAAAGGATTACCATTTGAGCTTAAATCTTACCTTGAACTAGTAGAATTAACCGGACGTTGTATACGCGAAGGTAAAGCAGGCTATATCGAAAGCAGCACTTTACCCCTGTTACAAAGAGTAAACATTACCCCCGAAAACTGGCTAAAACTCACCACACAATTTAGTCGCGTATTTCATGGTGCAGTAGGTCGCCCAGCGTCGCACGAAGGATACTGCGAACACCTAAACAGAAAGCGGCGCGCCAACGTTAGTAATTGCGAAAAGCTACTGGCTTAAAATTTCACTTCAAAAACTCTCCGTAATTCCCTCTCACTGTGAAAGCACAGTATTTCGCATGCCTAAAAATGAATAAAAAAGCAGTTTAATACAGCGTTATTTGAATAAGCAGAGGGATTTTAAAAATTAAGGATGCTTTTAAGCCTAGCAATGTTTGTTTAGATAAAGACTGAAGGGATTAATAATTAGAGTGGGTGTCATTTTAATTTTTTGGCTTTGAGTGTTAAGTGAGAACTATTTTAAGTTGATATAACAATGATCTGAAGTAATGGTGATATTCGCCCGTCGGGTGGCGCTTCGCTTAACCGACCTACGTTTTTAAATATATTTGAGGGCAAGATAATATTAGTAATAAAAAAGCCTAAGCGGTGTTTAAAGTACTGCTTAGGCTTTATTTTTTATGCGTGTATTACTGTAAGTGTACTAGTAGCTTTTGTGCGCTATCAAACAGCATTAAAGAGCCTAAAATAAATAATATAATGGCAGAAAGTCGACCAAATTTAATCGCAAGTGCCGGGTTATTGCTTAATATTTTTCGGGCGCTAACACCAATAAACCAATATACAAAGCCACAGCCAATTAAATGAATTACGCTTAATACTAACAGCTGTTCGGTGATCGAAAATGAAAAGGTCGGAAATACAAATTGTGGCAATAATGCTAAAAATAGCAGCATTACTTTAGGATTTAACCCGCTAATAATAAAGCCTTTTTTCATCCACTTTAATGGTGTTTCGCCTAATTCACTAGCAGCGCCATTATATACTGCGGGTACTGGCGGGTTTTTATAAAGCGAAACCGCGATCCAAACAACATACAGTGCGCCAAATAAGGTTAAAAATTTCATTAACATCACATGAGAAGCTAAAATAGCACCCAAACCTACCACTACAATCAGCGCGGCAATAAGGTGGCCTAACAAGAGCCCTGAAACTGCCGGAATAATTTTATCTCCCGCAATTCCTGCGCTTATGGTATACGCCCAATCAGCACCAGGGGTAAGTACAAACAATATTGACACCAGCCAAAAAGAAAAAATAACATTAATATCCATCAACAATAACCTAAAATAATTGGGAGCTTATTTTATTGCTTTCTTATGGGGAAAAAATACTATATTTTACCTTATTAAACGCCATTATTAGGAAACAATTGAATATGGATAGCATAGATCGGAAAATTCTTGCTGAGCTGCAAGTTGATGGCCGACTCACTCTTTCAGAACTTGCAGATCGCGTGGGGCTTAGTGTTTCGCCATGTCACCGCCGAGTTAAAGAATTAGAAAAAACCAAAGCTATTGTGGGCTATAGGACGGAGATCTCTCCAGAAAAAGTAGGGCTTAATTTTTCTGCGTTGGTTTTTATTACTATTAAAGAAGGTGATAAAGCATCGTTGGCTAAACTTGAATTAGC
The DNA here is from genome assembly GCF_040308705.1 of Pseudoalteromonas sp. 19-MNA-CIBAN-0066. NCBI lineage: Bacteria > Pseudomonadati > Pseudomonadota > Gammaproteobacteria > Alteromonadales > Pseudoalteromonadaceae > Pseudoalteromonas > Pseudoalteromonas sp. 19-MNA-CIBAN-0066. Next base: position 11,723 of record NZ_JBEONZ010000034.1, on the reverse strand, counting down.
AGTTGAAGATATTCCACAAATAACTAATGCGCAGCGTTTGTTTGGTACACCTGATTATTTAATACATGTGGTGACTAGGGATTTAGGCGCGTTTCAAAAATTATACGATGATAAACTGTCGGCGCTGCCAGGCGTGCAACGTTTAACCTCAACCATTGTGATGAAAGATATTGTTCGAGCCCGAAACCTGCATTTTTAATTATATACCCCATTAAAAAAGCCCTGCGCTAGGCGGGGCTGTTTAATATTTAAAGCTGAGCTACTAAGTGGTGTAGTTACTAAGTTATTTAGTTAAGCAGTTACTAAATTACATAGCCGCTAAAACCTAGCGCTTTAAAGTACAATTTAGGAATAGTGCTAAATCCACACTCATGCAGTAGCTCGCTAAAACGCATGCGATCTAACGGATAAAATTCATTTTCTAGGCTATGACGAATATGAGTTTGTCCGGCCTCACCTAAGCCTAGTTTTGCACTAGTTAAAAGTTGCGCGTCACGCTCAAATAAGGTTTCTGGGCGCATTAAATCAGCAATATACAGTGCAGCTTCTTTGTTCAGACTTGCTTTAATGTTTTTAAGAACTTGCTTTTTATCGCCATTATCTTCTACAAACTGTAGCACTAATAAGCATAAGGCTGCATCGGCTTTAGTTTTAAGTTTTTCTAAAGGCCCGCAATGTACAGTTACTCTATCGCTTATTCCTTGCTCAGCAAACTTATCGCTAGCAACACTAAGCATGTCGTTTGAGGTATCTTGTGCGGTAAACTTCCATGTTGGATTAATGCTAGCTAATTCAATTACCTCTTTGCCAGTCCCCGCCCCTACCACTAAAATATGTGCGTTATCTTTTAATGTGGCTTGCAGTTGCGCATTAGTTAGTTGATGCAATAACTCGTAGCCTGGTACTAGTCGCGTAATGCGGCTATCGTATTGTGTTGCTTGATCATCTGTAAATGTTGGCATTATTACTTCCTTTATAGACCCCAAGTTTTTTGGGGATCATAAATACAATGGGTGTTATCAATATAAATTAATATCACACAATTTCTACGCTAGAATAACCGCCCGGCTTTTTAGCCACATGGACTTGTGTTGCTACGCGCTCACTCATTTCGCTTACATGCGATATAACACCTACTTTTCGCCCTTGTGCTTGTAATGAATCAAGTGCATCCATTGCAACACTGAGCGTTTCGCTGTCTAACGTACCAAACCCTTCGTCAATAAACAAAGAATTGATTTGTACTTTGTTTGACGACAATGAAGCAAGCCCTAAAGCCAGCGCCAAAGAGACTAAAAATGATTCACCACCAGAGAGCGTATTTACAGAGCGTTGCTCATCGGCCATGTCGCGGTCAATAATAGCAATATCTAAAGAGTGCTCAATAGCGGTTAATTCATAGCGTTTATTAAGGGTTTTTAAATGACTATTTGCATAGTGCAGCAGTATTTTTAAAGTTTGCGTTTGCGCTAAATTACGCATGGTTTTACCGGTTGCATCGCCTAATACTTTATTAAGTAAATGCCACTGATCAACTTGCGTTTTAAGCGTAGTTAACTCAGCTTGTTTGCCTTTGAGCGTTTTAGCATTTTGGTTGTGTTGCTCAATAGCGGTATTAGTGGCAAGCAAGCTATTTTGTAGCTCTGTTTGCTGGGTATTTAATACATTTAGCTGCTCAGTTAACTCATCGTGGTTTTTTGAAGGTTTGTCAGTATTTTGATGCTCAGTGTACGATTTTTGTTGCTGTTTAAGCGCCGCATTTGTATCGGTTAGCGTTTGTGATACTTGTTCAAACTGTTTTAAGTGCGCTTTAATTTGCTCGCTACTTAAGGTTAGTAAAATAGTGACCTGTTCGTGTGTTGCATCGCTATGTTGCGCTTTAAAGTCAGTAAACCACTCTAAGTAACGTGCCTCAAGGTTGGTTAGATCCTGGGCGTGCTCTTGCAAGCGTTGCTCAACATTTTTAAGTGTTATGGCATGCTCGTCGCGCTGTTTAATTGCGTTATCGTGCGCTTGTTGGCTGGCATTTAGCTGTGTTTGGCATTGCTCAAGCTGCATGGCTAGTTTGGTTTGATAGTCGCTTGCGCTTATTTGCTCATTATTAAATAAAGCTAATCGCTCGCTTTGCGTAATATTTTGCTGTTGCTGCGCTTTGGCTAAATCGTCATTTAATGCTTTAAGTGCGTGCTCACTTTTAGTGATTAATGGCGTTAATTGCTGTAGTTGCTGGTTTGCACTGTCGAGCTGTTTTTGGCTTTGCTCAAGCTGCGTTAGTGTTTGCTGGTATTGCTCAACCTGTTTGTTTAAATCGCTTAGGGTAAGCGATTCACTTTGCAGCTGCTGCCAAAAGTCGCTGTGTTCAAATTGCGCGTTAAGCGCTGCGCTTAGCTCGTTTATTTGTACGCTTAGCTCGTTATGTTTACTGCTTAATTGGTTTAACTGATTAGTTAACTCAACATGCTGGTTTTGTAATTGCTGCTGCGCGTGTTGCTCGGTTTTTAAAGCATTAAGCTGCTGATTTACTTTTTCTTGTAAGGTACGCAGCTGTGTTTGTACTGCAAAATACTGGGCTTTTTGCTCGCTGAGTTGCTTGTAGGTTTCATCAAGCTTCTCGGTTGTTAACGCGTTAAGCTCGGTGCGAGCGTCTTGCATGGTCGTTTTAATTTCTAGCTGCTTAGCCTGTGCAATTTGTATTGCTTGGCTATGTTGCGTTTGCTCGGCCACTAACACAGCATGTTGTGTTTGGTGCTGATGCAGCTGGGTTTGGGCGCTATCGCGTTGCTGTTTTGCATTGTTATACGCTGTTTCAAAATCGGCTATTAAGTTATTTAATTGCTGGTTTTGAGTGCTTGCATAGGGGTGCTCAGTTGCACCGCACACTAAACATGGCTCGTTAGGAGCAAGTTGTGTACGTAAGTGTTCTACATTTTCACTGGCGCGAAGGCGTGCTTGGCTAAGCGTGTATTCGTTGTGCTTAAGCGTTTGCTCGCACGAAGCCAAATTTTGTAATAATGCGTTTTGCGCTTGCTCACTTTGGATAAGTTTTTCTGCAACGCGTGTTTGCTGTTGTGTGCAGTATTTTATTTCATGATTAAACTGTTTATAGCGCTCGCGTTGATCTTTTAAGTAATCAATATTTTTAAGTTTTGCATCGCACTGTTCAATATTAAATTGGCGTTGCTGCTCATTTAATTGGTTAAGATTTTTTTGCTCACTAGCAAGTAGCTGTTCTTGTGACTCAACCTTTGCATTTTGCGTGGTTAAAAGCGTCGCTTGCTTAGCCTGCTCAGCCACTAATTTTTGGTTTTGATGTGCCGTTGTTTTTAATTGCTCAGTTGCGTTTAAAAACTGATTAAAACTGTGCTGATAGTAATTCCAATCATTGGCTAAAGGTTTTAATTGTGTGTGCGTAGTTAACCACTGCTGATGCTGGGCACTTAATTTTGTAGCTTCATCAAGCACAGATTGGCTTTGCTTAAATTGCTGCTGCAAATCGTTTAATTGTAATTGCTCTTTTTCGCTTTGCTGGGTAAGGCTTGCAATGGTTTGTGCTTGAATAGCTAATTGACTGTCGAGCTCGCGCGCTTTAGCAATAATAGGCTCAGCAGTTTGTTTTTGTTCTTTAGCTGTTTGTAATATCTCTTGGTGCTTACTAAGCGTATTAGCATGCGCAGTAATTATTGCAGTGTGATCTATACTTTTTAAGTCACTTACTTTCGTACTTAACTCAATATTTTGAGCTGTTAAACTTTTAAAGCGACTGCGGTTATCTTTAATTTCAAGTGCGCTTTGTGCTTGTTTAGCTTGCTCACTTTGCTGAGCAATAGCATTAAGCTCGTTTTGCGCTTGTTGCTGGTTTTGCTGTGCTTGTTTAAGTGCTTGCTCAAGCGTATTGGCTTGTTTATACCAATTTAAATTTTGCTCTGTAGTTGTTAAGGTTTTTTTAGTGTGTTCAATTTGCAGTTTTAATTCATTAAGCGAAGTTTGTTTAGCGGCTAATTCATCTTCACTTAGTAATGTGTAACTTGCTAAACTCGCTTGGAGTAATTCAAACTTTTCTTTTAGCTCTTTATTACGCTCAAAAATACGTACACCAATACGGCTAAATTTATCGGTACCGGTTAAGCATTCTAAAAGCTGTGCGCGCTCATCGCCGGTGGCTTTTAAAAACGCGGTAAATTCGTGTTGCGCTAATAACACTGCTCGCGAAAACTGATCAAAGGTTAAGCCTATTTTGGCTTCTATTTGTTTTACTGTTTTACTTTTATCTGATGAAATTAACGTATCATCAGGTAACAAATAAAGCGTATGCTGTGCTGCTTGTAAATTGCCGTCGCTTTTGCCTCGCGAGCGATTAACGCTCCAACACGCTCGGTAACTTTCTTTATCTTGTCCTACAAAGTCTACTTCAGCAAAGCCATTAGACGTTCCTCGCCTAAGTAAATTACGCGCGTCATTAAGCCTAATACTGTCGCCTTGAAACTCTACCTTATTGCCTCTATCGCCACCTAACCTTGCGGTTTTAGCATATAAAGCTAAGCAAATAGCATCTAAAATAGTGCTTTTACCTGCGCCGGTATCGCCGGTAATTGCAAATAATCCGGCGTCTTTTAGCGGGGCTGCTAAAAAGTCTATTTCGGCATCAACAATAGAAGCTAAGTTATGAATACGCACTGCGGTTATTTTCATAGTTGCTGTTGCTCCTCTAGTTCGTTAATAACATCGTTTAATAGATTTTTTAGTGCGTCGGGTACGCTTTCACCGTGCATATCTTTGTCGTTTGCAAATGCTTGTTCTAATAAATTAAGTGGGTTGAGCATTTCAACTTCAGTTAAATCTTCAAATACTGCGCCGCCTTCATTGTTAGCTGCTTGTTCGCGCACGCGTTCTATGCCACAAAAACGAATATGTTTACCCTCAAGAGCTTGTTCTATTTGTTCTCTGAAGGTGGTGTCGGTATCGCTAGATTTAAGTTTTACCCGTAAATATGGTGCTATTGTATTGGCTGTGGTGTCGAGGGCTTTAATTTCCTCGCATAGCTCAGCTAATGGTACGCACTCCCCTTTCGGTAAAACTATTACATCGGCTAAACGAGGAATGTAAAGGGGGTTTACAGTTACACTAATTTGCTGTTTTTCATCGCTATTAAATTCAACTACATTTACTTGGTGGCTGTAATTTCGCTCTGAAAACGACATAGGAATTGGCGTACCGCTGTATCTAATGCATTCATTTTTAGCAACTTGCTGCGCTTTATGTAAATGCCCCAGCGCAACGTAGTGTGCTTGTTTACCAAATACGTTGGCAGATATGGCTTCTTCGCCGCCTATTACTAAGTTGCGCTCAGAGTCACTCGATATATCGCCGCCTTTAGCATGAAGGTGCCCCATAACAATTAACGGGGTATTTTCACTTTGTAAACTAGCTGCATGCTCAAGGGTAAGTTCATATGCCTTTTTAACGCCTTGGGCATAGCTAGGGCCGCTTTTGGTTTGGCTGAGTGTAGTTACATCGCTTGCGCGCAAAAATGGCATGGCAACGATTACAGCGCGTTTTTTGTTAGTGTTAATAGTGATTACGGTATCAGCCGCTGCTGTTGCCTCAAAACGCCCTACAACATGGGTATCAAATTGAGCGAGTAACGGTTGCGCGGCTAAAATACGATTTGCAGAGTCGTGGTTCCCAGCAATAATTACTACATGTAAATTAGGGCACTGCTTTTTGGCATCTTTAATAAATTGATAGAGTTGATTCTCGGCGCTAGCACTGGGGGTTGCAGTATGATAAATATCGCCAGCAACGAGCAGTAAATCTATTTGTTGCTCAACGAGAGTGGCTAACAGCCAAGTGAAAAAAGCAAGGTGTTCATGACGACGGTCATATTCATAAAATTGTTGGCCAAGGTGCCAATCAGAAGTGTGCAGAACTTTCATGTAGCGCTCTTAAAAAATCGTAAGAGCGCCAATATACCCAAGGCAGTTAAAGATGCAACCTTATAGGCTCATCTTGCTAGGGTGAATGGGCTTTAGCTAGCTCCTAAGCTAAACCAACCAACATAAATAAGAGGCAAGGCTAAAAGTGCCATAAATAACGGCAGTTTAATTGCTTTGGCTTTTTTAGCTTGTAACGCTTTCAATGCATTTTTTTCGTTACAAGCGGCCACTTTGTCAATATACAAATAACCTGAGTTTAAATACTGCTTACAGTTTTGCGCGTCTGCTGGAATAGCAATTAGTTTTTGCTGCTTTTTTAGAACATAAAAATCCATACACCACCACACTTTTCAACACTAAAATATTAATAAACATATTTGAAAATAATTATATTAAATTACCCTCAAATGAAAAAAGTGGGCGATTCTAAGTACAAATGGATACAAAGATCAACCTTAAACTTCACTATTGGCGGTTTCTCATACAAAGGGATTAACTTTTTTGCTAAATAATTACATTTGGCTACCTTTGAAGCCAAAATACAGAGGGAGATTTAGTAGCTGTAAGCCGTTATTTTTAGCCGATATTTGGCAATTATTTTTATTTAAAACGACAAACTGTAAAGCCCCTTTACAGTTTTATTATTTTAATTCACGTTTAATTAATTTTATCAAAAAGAATAATGCGCTTTAATTGTAAAAAAATAGTGAAAACTAGCCTGAAAAAGTCGCACTTTATCGTTATTTTATTGAAGGAAAACGATAATTTTGTCAAAGTGCGGACACTAAAATCTAACAGGTTCAATAATGAAAAAAATAATTTATACGCTAAGTGCGGTTATATTGCCAATAGCAATGTCGAGCACTGTTTTAGCGTCTGCTATTGAGCAAACCAAAGGCAGCTATATCGATAAGTTTCGTCAACTAGACGAAGCATTGCCAACACCAAATGTTTATAGAAGTGCTGCCGGAGAACCTGGCGAAAATTATTGGCAGCAACGCGTTAATTACGATATTGACGTACAATTAGACGAAAAAAAGCGCCGTATAAGCGGCAGCCAAAAAATAGAATATAAAAACAATTCACCACACACATTAAAGTACTTATGGTTACAGTTAGATCAAAACGTTTTTAAAAATGATTCAATTGCAGAAACCACGCAAACGTTTAAAAGTACTTTAACAAGTTTACCAGCCGATAAACCCGCTAAGTTAAGTTTAGGCGACCTTCGTCGTCAACAGTTTATGAGTGACAACGAGCTTGGCTATACAATTAGCAATGTAAAAGATGACAATGGCAACGAGTTACGTGTAACCGTGGTTGATACCTTAATGCGCATTGACCTAAATAAGCCGTTAAAGCCAGGTAAAGAAGCCGAATTTAGCATGAACTTTGCGTTTAACTTAGTTGAAGAAGATGCAGTAGGCGCACGCTCGGGCTATGAGCACTTTGAAAAAGATGGTAACGATATATTTTTAGTGGCGCAGTGGTTTCCGCGCTTAGCTGCTTATACCGATTACGAAGCTTGGACTAATAAAACTTTTTTAGGTGGCGGCGAATTTACCTTAGAGTTTGGTGATTACGATGTTGAAATTACCGTACCTGCGGACCATATCGTGTCGGCAACGGGTAAGCTTAATAACGCAAGTAGCGTATTAACGAGCACGCAACGCAAACGTTTAAAGCAAGCCGAAAAAGCTAAACGCACCGTGTTTATTGTTAGTGAAGAAGAAGCGCTCGATAACGAAAAATCCAGTACAGATAAAACTAAAACGTGGCACTTTAAAGCTAATAACGTACGCGACTTTGCTTGGGCGTCGTCACGCAAATTTATGTGGGATGCTAAAGGCTATCAGCAAGGCGGTGATGAGCAGCCATTGGTTATGGCTATGTCGTTTTACCCTAAAGAAGGGGGCGATTTATGGAAAAAATATTCAACCGAAGCTGTTATTCACACTATGGAAGTGTATTCAAAGTATTCATTTGATTACCCATACCCAACCGCGCAGTCAGTAAATGGCCCTGTTGGTGGTATGGAATACCCAATGATCACCTTTAATGGCCCGCGCACTAAGCTGCAAGATGATGGAACACGCACTTACTCTCAAGCAGAAAAACGATTTTTACTCGGTGTAGTGATCCATGAAGTAGGCCATATTTACTTTCCGATGATAGTAAACTCAGATGAGCGCCAATGGACTTGGATGGATGAAGGTTTAAATAGCTTTTTAGACGGTGTTGCAGGGCGAGAGTGGGATCCAAGCATTCCATGGGGTGTTGAGCCGCGCGATATAGTGGCGTATATGAAGTCAGAAATTCAAGTGCCTATAATGACCCAGTCAGACAGCGTATTGCGTTTAGGCCCTAACGCGTACACTAAACCCGCTGCTGCACTTAATATTTTACGTGAAGTTATTTTAGGCCGAGAGCTGTTTGATTTTGCGTTTAAAGAATACGCCCAGCGCTGGAAGTATAAGCGCCCTACCCCAGCTGATTTTTTTCGTACTATGGAAGAAGCTTCGGGTGTTGATTTAGATTGGTTTTGGCGTGGTTGGTTTTTTACCACAGATCACGTAGATATTGCTTTAGATAAGGTATATCAACTGCGTTTAGACACTAAAAACCCTGATATTGATTTTAGTCGCCTACGCGATATTGAAGCAAATAAGCCAACTTCGCTGTTTGTAGAGCGTAACCGCGCACAAGGTAAAAAAACCTGGGTAGAAGAAAATCCCGATGTTACCGACTTTTATGACGAAAACGACCGTTTTACCGTTACTAATAAAGAACGCAACGCGTACAACAAATTTTTAAAGGGCTTAGAGCCGTGGGAGCGTAAAACGCTTGAGCGTGCAATAAAAGAAGACCAAAACTACTACGTAATGGAGTTTTCTAACGTAGGCGGCTTAGTAATGCCTATTTTATTAGAGCTGACTTTTGAAGATGGCAGCAAAGAAGAGCGTTATATTGCGGCCGAAATTTGGCGTCGTAATTATAAAAATGTGCAAAAATTAATAGTGACTGACAAAAATAAATCGCTGGTGTCGGTTACTATCGATCCGCGCTGGGAAACGGCTGACGTAGATATTGAAAATAATAACTACCCACGTCGTATTATTCCATCACGCATAGAAGTATTTAAAAAAGAAAAGAGCAAAGCAAAAGTAAGCCGCGATATTATGCAAGATATTAAAACCGAGCTTAAAAAAGACGAACCTAAAGGCGACGAAAATAACAGCAGTGAGGAGCAACAATAATGCGCATATTGCTAATTATTGTTAGTTTATTAATTGCTGCGCCTAGCATGGCACATCAATTAAAGTCGTCTGTTACTACTGTGCTTTTTAATAAACGTACTAATAATATTGAGCTAATGCATCGTTTTTATTTGCACGATACTGAGCATGCCGTGGCGCACTTATTTAAAGGTAAGGTTGATATTATTAGCAATAAAATAGATCAACAACGCTTTGCTAAGTATGTAGAGTCGCATGTTGCGCTACAAACGTTAAACGGTGAACCACTGCCGCTTAACTTTGTAGGAGCACAAGTTGATGGCAAGTTTTTTTGGGTTTACCAAGAAGCGCCAATTCCGGTAAAAATTGCAGGAATTAAAATGAGTAACGGTGCACTGCGCGACTTATGGCCTTCGCAAGTTAATATGGTTAACGTTGAAGGACAAGGAAAAATAAAAACCTTAAACTTTACTCAAGACGATACTTGGCTTGAAGCAAGGTTTGAGCAACAATAATCCTACAAACTACGCGCACAGTCACTGTGCGCGTTTTTGTTATTTTCATTCCCGTTTTTCTGATCGACTTAATACTAAATTACGTTAATATACCTTGTATATTAGTGTGCTTTTTAGCAAGCAAGGTAACCTGAACTTTGGATAATAAATCTATCTCAAGCAGCTACTTTCAGCGCTAACTGCGTTGAATTTACTTGCAATAGGCCAGCTATTGACGCGTAAATTCGCCTTGTTTTCACTGAAAATCTCTGGCTAGAGAAAATAAATTTAAATATAACTATGATTTAGTATGTTAGTAAATCTCTTAACCAGAGTTCAGGTTAGGTATATAAATTTTGTTATTCATCAGTGATTTAGTTTTATAAACGATGAAGTTATTTTTATATAGGGTTTAATTCAATGGGTATTAAATACAAGGAAGGATATAGAAATGCAGATTGAAGCGATTAAAGGTGTGATTTTTGATTTAGATGGCACTTTAGTGTCATCAGAATTAGACTTTTCATTAATTAAAGCGCAAATAGGGTGCCCGTGTGAGCAAGACTTACTCGATTATATTGCCCAATTGCCTTCAGCATATATGCGCGAAGAAGCAATGAATATTGTACATCAGCATGAGTTACTCGACGCTCAACATGCCAAAATGCTACCCGGTGTGAGTGAGGCTGTAAATGCCCTTAAAGCTAAAAACATTCCAATGGCGATAGTTACACGCAATTTTGATAAAGCGGCCGCTATTAAGTTACAAAATAATCCACTGCCAATAGAAATAGTGCTTACCCGAAGTGACGCGCCAGCAAAACCCGATCCGAGTGCATTAAATAATATTGCTACCTTGTGGAATATGAGCCCAAGTAATTTATTGTATGTGGGCGATTTTTTATATGATATTCAGGCAGCTCATAATGCCAATATGCGTGCATGTTTATACGCCCCCGATGTTATTCCTAGTTATGCTAGCCAGGCCGATTATGTATTACATGATTTTACGCAGTTAGTTACTTTAATTGACAATTACGCACAAAAAGTTGTGTTATGTTAAATAGCGCTTTGTTTATTTTTTTATGTAATTAGTGTGGTGTTATAAACGTTATATATTAACGTGGTGCTAGCCCAATACGTTTTGAATTGGTAAAATGTCGACAAGTTTAACGTATTCATTAGAGGTACATGATGGGCAGAGCATTTGAAGTTCGTAAAAGTTCGATGGCTAAAACGGCTAACGCAAAAACTAAAGTAAATTCAAAATACGGCAAAGAAATTTACGTTGCAGCTAAAAACGGCGAACCTGACCCAGATGTAAACCAAACTTTGCGCCGCTTAATCGAAAAGGCAAAAAAAGATCAAGTGCCTGCGCATGTTATCGAAAAAGCAATTGAAAAAGCCGCCGGTGGAGCAGGGGAGGATTACTCAACTGCACGTTACGAAGGTTATGGCCCTGGAAATTGTATGGTTATTGTTGACTGTTTAACCGATAACCCAAATCGTACTATTAAAGATGTACGTTTGCCTTTTACTAAAACAGATTCAAAAATTGGTACACCGGGTTGTGTAGCGCATATGTTTGATCATTTTGCTGTGCTTGGTTTTTCAGGCGATGACGACGAAGTTGTGTTAGAAGCACTAATGATGGCTGACGTTGATGTAACCGATGTTGAAGTAGAAGACGGTAAAGTATCGGTGTTTGCCCCACATACAGAATACTTTAAAGCTAAAACAGCCCTTGAAGAGGCGTTTGAAGGCATTAATTTTGAAGTAGACGAAATTACTTTTGTCCCGCAAGTGCATATTGAAATTACAGATGAAGAAGTAATTGCTAACTTTGATAAGTTCATCACTATGCTTGAGGATTGTGATGACGTACAAAACATTTATCACAACGCAATCATCAAAAACTAATTAAAGCTGTATATTAAAGCGGTAATAATTTTAGAAAAAGCGTGTTTTGTGTAAGCAAAACGCGCTTTTTTGTTTGCCCAGCGAAGCTGGCAAACCCGATAGGCTGAAAGATGCCTTATCACCCTGACTAAGGGGAAGAT
>NZ_JBEONZ010000033.1:0-37064 GCF_040308705.1 Pseudoalteromonas sp. 19-MNA-CIBAN-0066 | reverse complement strand
ACCAGCCTAAAAAGGTAGCTTAGGCTTTCTTTTTGAAACTCCTTCAAAACGCGCAGCGTTTAGTGGGAGTTGTTCATCCCTAAGTTAAATGCCACAATACTCAATAGCTGATAATCGCTCGACAGCCCCAACTCACCCAATACACTGGCAAACCCCATGTCGTGCAATAAACCAAATGCAAATGTTACCCAGCCTAAGCGCAATACCAGTGGCCATACATTATTAAGTGCAGCAAAAAGTACTGACAGGGCAATACCTAGCTCTACCCAGCGGCTATTAGGGTATGTGTTTGATAGGGTGCGTTATGGCAAGTTTTTATAAATGCTTCTACAATCCAGCCTAATACAAGTAAACAAAGTGTATTGCTGTTACTTTATACCAGTGTGAACAATTAGCCTACTATAGTGTAAAAACAGCAACGTTTTATAAGTGGACTAAAAAAGGCTTAATAAATAAAAATTAAAGTGTTAATTATCAATAATATAATTAATCAGGGATAAGTGAATGCTGGCGTAAAATTTGCTTTTACAATATTAAGGCATGATTAATAAATATAACAACAACGAGCATATATTATAAAAGGAGAACACATGTGGGCTGCAATTAGTTACTTACTATTGGCATTAATACTCATATTTATTGGCTGGGAAGTTAACTCAATTTACTTTTCAATTGTATTTTATTGGAGTGCGTTGTCACTACTTTTAGTGGGGGGCGCTTATATATTCGATATAGCAAAAGTGTTTAGAAAACGCGAAAACGGCGTTATCCCTTTTTATATTCGCTGGGCGTTTATTCCTTTTTTATTTGGCGCACAATTATACAATGCGTGGGCTCGTAAGCACGATAAAGTGCCGCCTATTCAAAAGATTAATGAACATTTGTTTTTGGCATGTCGATTATTTCCCTCTGACATAGATACACTAAAAGAAAACGGTATTACCGCAATACTTGATGTAACGTGCGAGTTTGACGGTTTAGAGTGGAGCTCTACGCAAGAAAACATTAATTATTTAAACATTCCGGTACTCGATCATAGCGTTCCTACGCATTCGCAGTTAAACCAAGCAATTAATTGGATCCATCATCATGTACAAAAAGATCGCCGTGTGGTGGTGCATTGTGCTTTAGGGCGCGGGCGCTCTGTGTTTGTAATGGCGGCCTACTTGCTTAGCCAAAATAAAGATGCCGATGTGCATCAAATACTGGCACAAATAAAAGAAACCCGCGAGACAGCTAATCTTAATAAACGTCAATTACATCACTTAGCTAAGCGCCATAAAAAAGGTGAGTTAGTGATTAAAAACAAAGCATTTTTGATTGCAAATCCAGTGTCGGGAACAAAAATGTGGCAAGACAAACAACACCTAATTATTGCTAGTTTATCGGCTTATTACGACTTAACCGTATTAACAACCTCAAAAGAAGTTAACGGCGTAGCGCTTGCTAAACAGGCAATAAAAGAGCAGCCAGATATTATTATTGCTTGTGGTGGTGACGGCACAGTGACAGAAGTGGCCAGTGTATTAGTGCACACTAAATGCAGGTTGGGTATTATTCCGCTGGGCACGGCTAACGCATTAGCGCATGTGTTAATGGGCATAAAATCAAAATTTATTCCTGTTGAACAAGCCTGTGATTTAATTATTGATGGGCAAACAAGTTTAATCGACACAGCTTATTGTAACGACGAGCTAATGTTACTACTGGCAGGAATTGGCTTTGAACACTCCATGATTGAAAAAGCCGACCGTGAAGCTAAAAACAAATCTGGGCAACTGGCCTATTTAAATGGTTTTTTACAAGCTTTTGGTGAACAAAAAGCACAAGTATTAACAATAAAGCTTGATGATAACGAACCAACGCAAGTAAGTACCAATAGTTTTATTGTTGCTAATGCCGCACCCTTTACTACTTTGCTAGCTCAAGGTGGCGGGCAGCCCGATCATAGTGACGGGCTTCTTGATGTGAATTGGTTAATACCCAATAAAGAAAATGGAACTACAGTACTGAGTATTGCCGAGCTTATGTTTAGCAGCATTACACAAACACATTTAGCTATTAATTCGCATCATACAAATGCTAAAAGAGTGGAAGTAAGTGCAGAGCAAGAGATTAAATACGTAGTAGATGGAGAGGTGAAAACTTCTAACAAATTAGTTATTACAATCTCACCTGGATCATTAAACGTTATTTGCAAAGAACAGCTAGATAAATAATACACGGCTATAAAACGGCGTTATTACACGCCGTTTTATTATTTATTTTTTGATCGAAGGCCAAACAAAGCCCGATGTATCAGGTGCTCTATCGGAAGTGGGCCTTGGTGCACTTTTAGGTCTACGAATTGGCTTGTTATTTATGGTATGAATATAAAGTGCTTCTACTTTATCTCGTGCCCATGGGGTTTTACGCAAAAATTTTAAGCTCGATTTAATGCTTGGTGCATCAGTAAAGCATTTAATTTTAACCTGTTCACCCAAAGTTCTCCAGCCAAGTCGCTGCTCTAACTCAACAAGTATTTGTTCTAACGTTACCCCATGTAAAGGGTTTTTAGGTTGATTATCCATAGCTACACTACTTATTTAAACTGCGCATAGTGTAACTTAATTCACTCGTAGAGGCTAATTCACTGTAATTGTAGCGGGCTTAGTAGGGTAAATAGCATTGCCTTGTTTGTCGAGTTTAAGCCAAATTAGTTGACTGTTGTTATGTTGTACAAATTTAGCCCCGCAAATAAGCGTAAATGAGTGTATTTGTATTAACGCTCCTTCGCTGTAGCGTTTATTGTCGTACCAACAACTTGTGTCGGTATTAACAAATTGATTAGCATCAATAACAGAGTGGGTTTTAATTGTATTGGCATGGCTGAGTAGCGAATAGCTTAAGCAGCTAATATAAAAACATAAGATTAATAAATGGCGCATTGTAGTCTCAAATTGTCGCGGGTTTAAAAATAATACACTAAGCTAAAAAACATGCTAGGGTAAGGTATACACAAACACCATAAAAATGCGTAATTGGGTATTTTATAGCACCTTAACATTAGACAGCTGCTTATAAAAAAGGCGCTTTCTTGACTTGGGTATATTTATATTTAGTAAAACACAGAACAATAAATAGGTGAAAATATATGCAATTTAACCAAACAATGATCGATGAATTTACACTATTAGCTAAATTTCCGCGTGAAAGTAAAATGCAAGGAATTAAACTTCATTCAGACGCAGAGCCTAGCTTATTAAGCGCCGCACAACGTTTATTTGATAAAGGAATTATAGATAGCCCAGATGGCGGTTATTTAACTGATCTGGGCTTAGATTTAATTGACCATGTAACTGTGGTGCACAGTGCCTTACAAGGCTAATTTTCTGGGTTAATTACCTAGGCTAATTATTTAGACTAGGTTGCATCAGGTTGATTTTGTGGTGCGGCATCAATAAATGCATCGAGCTTATTACAACGCTCATAAATGGCTGCTATTTTAGGATATGCGGCCATATTTACATTAAAACGAATAGCATTAAATACCTGCGGTACTAAGCACACATCGGCAAGGCTTGGTTGCTCACCCACACAAAAAGCGTTATTACTATCAAGTAGATGCTCTACTTTTTCAAACCCTACTTCTACCCAGTGGCGATACCAAGTGTTTTTAGCCTCATCGTCTACCCCTAGTTCGTTACTTAAATACTTGAGTACGCGTAAATTATCTAACGGATGAATGTCGCAGGCTATGGCGTAACTTAAATTACGGATTTGTGCTTTTTGCCACGCGTTACCAAATAATAATGGCGTTGTGTTTGGATGGCTATCTTCAAGATACTCTAAAATAGCCAGAGATTGCCCAAGCACACCGTCAGCTGTTTCAAGTGCTGGGAGTAAACCTTGTGGATTTTTATCTAAGTAGGCTGCACCTAATTGTTCAGACTTTAGTAAATTAACACCAACCAATTCGTGATCAATGTTTTTTAAGTTAAGCGCAATACGCACCCGGTATGCGGCAGATGAGCGAAAATAACTATAAAGTTTCATGGTTTATTATCCTTGTGATCCAGTAAATTGCTTTTTAATTGTGCGCCAGCAATCAGTGTAGTTAGTTTGGCGCTCTTTGCCCTCAAGAGCGTATTTAGTTGGGGATATGATATAACGTGATTCAAACATAAATGCCAGCGTATTATCATAACGTTGTGGCTCAAGCTGGGCATTAGAGGCTTTGTCGAACACGTCGGCTTCAGGTCCATGTGGCGACATACAATTGTGTAGACTCATACCCCCGGGAACAAAGCCATGCTCTTTAGCATCGTAAACGCCTTCTATTAAGCCCATAAATTCACTCATTATATTGCGATGAAAGTAAGGAGGGCGAAAGGTGTTTTCGGCCACCATCCAGCGTGGAGGAAAAATAGCAAAATCAATATTAGCCACGCCTTCAGTACCTGATGGCGATGTAAGTACGGTAAAAATAGAAGGATCTGGGTGATCAAAGCTCACTGTATTCATTACATTAAAACGTGCTAAGTCATATTTATACGGCGCACTGTTACCGGTCCACGCAACTACATCTAGAGGCGAGTGGCCGATATCACAACGAAACATGTTGCCGTTAAATTTAGCCACTAATTCAAACTTACCTTCTATATCTTCAAAAGCAGCAACTGGGTATTGAAAGTCACGATCGTTGGCAAAACCGTTAGAGCCGACCGGGCCACGCTCAGCTAATTCATACTGATGGCCATAGTTTTCACAAATATAACCGCGCGCAGTCGCTGTTAATAGTTGTACCTGAAACTTTATACCACGGGGAATAACCGCTATTTCGCCCGCTTTTATGGTTAAATTACCACACTCAGTTTTGAGCAATAATTCACCTTGCTGCGGTACAAACAACATTTCGCCATCGGCATTATAAAAATAACGTCCGTCCATCGATTTATTAGCAACATAAACATGAATAGCAATACCGGTTTGGCCATTTGCACTACCATTAGCGGCCATAGTAATTAAGCCATCAATAAAATCAGTTGGTTGCTGCGGAATATCGATAGGGTTCCAGCGCAGCATAGTTGGTGGAGTTACTACTTCGGTAATAGGCGCAGTGCGAATTAAGCCATTATCCATTGCGATATAATCGCCTTGAATAACAGAGGGGCGAATACGGTATAGCCAACTACGACGGTTTTGTGCACGCGGCGCAGTAAACGCGGTTGTACTAAATTGCTCTGCATATAAATCGTACTTTACTTTTTGCGGACTAAATTGTCCGATAGGCAATGCACCAGGCAAAGCTTCGGTTTCAAACTCATTACCAAAACCAGTCATGTATTTTAATTCGGTAGCCATTAGCAACTCCTGTGAGAGTGGGGTAGTTTAATCTTGTTATTATTTAAGTTAAGATACTCTCAAGTGAGACTAATTTCAAATTGCGTAAGTTAATTCACTGTAAATAATAATGAACAGTCATTTCCAGTTGAATTAAAACGCAGGCCCAACAAGTGATGCCACAACGATGAAGATCAATTTAGATACGTTTTTACCTTATCAATTAACCAATATAGCTACGCTTGTGAGTAACGATTTTGCCAAAGTGTATAAACGTGAATTTGGCTTAAATATTCCGCAGTGGCGCATACTCGCTAACTTAGCGCAATATGGGCAAAGCACAGCTAAACAATTATGCACGCAAGCTGATATGGATAAATCAACGGTATCAAGAGCGGTAAAAGCTTTAATAACTAAAGGTTTTATTTGCAGCAAAGTGAATGAGCAAGATAAACGTGCTGCATTTTTAATGCTATCTGATGAAGGCGAGGTATTGTATAAAAAAATCACCCCAGAGGCACTTGCATGGGAAGCGCAGCTCCTAAATACACTCAGTGACGATGAGCGTCAGCAAATGATGAGCATTTTTGAAAAATTAAAACATCAGTTACAGCCATAAAAAAAGCCCATCATAAGATGGGCTCTAAACTAAATAAAATTATTACCTAATTTTATTAGAAAGTGTAACGAACACCTACGCGCATTTCCCAAAGAGAAGCATCACGTTGCACGGTTGTATTGGCATTATTAGGATTGAAATCCGAATAAATATAACGACCTTGAGCGTCAATATCGGTTTTAATCATACGAGAACCAACAAATGGACCTTTCTTAAGAACACCCCAATCATCATTTAACATATTAGTTAAGTTATCGATAACAAAGAATGCTTCACCTTTGTGGCCATCCATAAATCCAGGGATTTCTTGGGTTAGCTTAAAGTTGAACTTAACGAACCAATCTGCATTTTGAGCATTACGCCCAGCAATTTCACCACGTTTAAGACCTTGTGATGCTATAAACTCATTAAACTCAGTGATTTCAGCAGCGCTCATATTGTAAATAACATTAGGATCGTTTTCTAATGGTACGTATAAAAGCTGGCGAGAACGATTTGAGTTTGCATCGCCAAATGCGCCATCACTTCCATTAAATGTAAAGCTGTATGGTAAGCCTTTATATGCTTCACCGAATAGGTTGAAGCGCGTGTTATAGCCATTGAAAAATTCATGGGTATAACCAAGGTTTAAAGTAAAGCGGTGTGGTATTTCATAATCAGACGATGCAACCCCAGGGTTACCAGGGTTAGCAGTTGCGACATTACCATAGTTAGAATCAGCAACAGAGCTGGTCATCGGGTTTACATCATCAGAATCAGTATAAGCATAAGAAAATTGAACTTTAATACCATTATCATAAGCTTTACTAATAGCTGCAGAAATAACAGATGATTGACCACTGCTTCCATCTACATTAGTTAGTAGTAAGTCGCCATCACGTCCTTCAATTGATTCGTATAATGGGCGGCCGTCAAAACTCACATCACCAGATGGACGAAGTGCGATATCTCTTAAAATAGCGGCATTACGCTTTTTGGTATAAAGGTAATCAAGTGCAATAACATATTCATCTTCAGTAGTATAAGTTGCACCAAGTGAGTACTTCCACTCAGATGGAATATCAAAACCAGGATCAACAGCTTTTACCGATGCATCACCAGAACCAGGCACTACACCAGCCACACCATCAAATAATTCTTGTGGAACTTCAAAACCAGGCTTACCACCATTCACATTAGGTGTGTTAAATAAGTCCACATTATTCATGCGAAGGCCAATATTTGTAATACCGTCATTTGAATACGAGTTAGATAACCATACATTTGGGTTACCGCCTGAGAATAAACCCATGCCCGCACGCACTTCTAGTGCATCGGTGGCGTACCATTCAAAACCAACACGTGGTTGAATTAAATCAATGCCATCAAAAGTTGACTGGTTACTAAATCCATAACGGTCAGTAAAGTTTTGGTTCAATGTAGGTTTGTCATCACTGCTGTAGCTGTCGTAGCGTAAGCCAAAGGTTAGTGACGCATCAATATTTGAGAAGCTATACTCATCTTGAACATAAAAGGTATTTTGTGAATAAGAAAAGTTAGCAGCGGCATCTGCAGGGTTATTAGTACCAGCGGCATTGTTATAATACACGCGCGAAGCTAAACCATTTTCAAAATCATCAATAGATGCAAAACGCCATTCACCTTCAGTCTGCTGAACAAACTGATTGAAGACTTCTAGCTCTTCATATTCAAAACCAGCAGTAATGGTATGCTGATCTAAGTAATATGTACCTGCTATTTTAGCTGTAATAGTATCGTAGTTTAAGTCATTTGATTGACGAGAGTCATCAGGTCCAAGGTAGACAGTGCCACCGTCAGTTGCTTCAATTTGGAATTCGCCAAAACTACTTGCAGCATCTAGAGAGTTTACACGTGCATCGAGTTCAGATTTGCCAAGGCGAACTTCAGTTGAAAAACTATCATTCCAATCTGAATATAATGAACCTACGATTGAGGTGAATTCAGCGCCTTGTTCAAAAAAATGGCTATCTAAAGATAAGCGAGTAGAGCCAGTATCTGACTGAGATAATGTGTAACCATCATTATAATTATAAACTAAGTTTGCACGATGAGAGTCGTTAATGTTCCAGTCTAACTTTATTAATATTTTTTCATCTTCAACTGGTGAACTTGCAGGCATACCACCGGCATCATAACCATATACAGTTTGAGATATTTGTTGAATACGTTCTAAATCAGCACTAGATACACTTGAACCTAAAGGATCGTAATTAAACTGTGCAACACCTTCAAGCTTTTCGTATGAGGTGAATAAGAATAAGGTATCTTCAATTAATGGCAAACCAACGTTAAAGCCATAACGCTTTTCGCTGAAGTCTCCGTTATCAACTTTTTCACCTTCAATTTTATCGCCTTTCATTGAATCGTTAGTGTAATCGTAGAATACGGCACCATGAATATCGTTGCCGCCAGACTTAGTTACCGCATTAATGTTACACGAGGTAAAACCACCGTATTGCACATTGAAAGGGGCTAATTCAACGGCTACTTGCTCAATTGAGTCAAACGAAAACGGAGCGCGAATAGTTGGGTAGCCATTAGAGCTTAAGCCGAAGTTGTCGTTCATACGAACACCGTCAAGCGTTAAACTGTTAAAACGAGGGTTACCACCGCCACAGTTAATTGAACCACGACTGTCATCAACAGCAACGCGTGGGTCAATACGAATAATATCTTTTAAATCACGGTTAATTGCAGGTTGGTTTTCAAGATCATTAAGTGTGAATGTTGAAGCTGGCCCTGTACCACCAGACATAGTGCTGATAGCACGACCTGTTACTACAATTTGTTCAATATTTGATTGCGGCGCAAGTGTTACATTTACAGGGTAATCACTGCCTATATTCAAAATAATATTATTAAATGTTTGGTCAGCATAAACATCTGAATCAACAACAACTTTATATGGGCCGCCAACGCGAAGGCCTTTTGCAGTAAAATAACCAGCGGCATTTACTTCGGTAGATTTAACTGAGCCAGAAGGAACATGTAAAATTGTTACTTTAGTTCCTTGTGCAGGGTTGCCATTTGGACCCATTATCTGACCTTTAATTGCAGACGTTGTTTCGTTGGCGATTGCAGCACCACTTACGCCTACACAGGCTGCAATAGCGAGTGATAGAGCTGTTTTACGAAGTTGAGTTTTCATTTTGTTTTCCCATGTAGTTTATTAAACTTTTTATATTTATAAAGTATTTGCACTAAACAAACGAACCAAATTCATGCAGTACTAAATCTATACATATTATACATTAGTTTATGTTTACAAATAAGCTACAAGTGTAATGTTTTTTTAATGTTTATAGATTAATGCTACGGATTATTAATGTTAATAATGAAATGTTCGTGTTGTAAAAGAGAGTAGATACTATTTATGACAGATAGATGAAAAAAGGGAGTTTAAATGAAAAAACCCATTACAAAGTTGTAATGGGTTTAACTAATATAAAACGTAATACTTTATTAGGTATTAAAACTTATAGCTCACACCAATTTTAGCTTGCCATGCAGATGATGACGTAGAAATTTGGCTATAATTGCGTACATCAGCACCGTTAT
Source organism: Pseudoalteromonas sp. 19-MNA-CIBAN-0066 (assembly GCF_040308705.1). NCBI lineage: Bacteria > Pseudomonadati > Pseudomonadota > Gammaproteobacteria > Alteromonadales > Pseudoalteromonadaceae > Pseudoalteromonas > Pseudoalteromonas sp. 19-MNA-CIBAN-0066. Next base: position 27,544 of record NZ_JBEONZ010000033.1, on the reverse strand, counting down.
TACGATTGTTGATAATGTATCGGCCTTCATCATCTATTCCAGCTAGGTCATATACAGCTTGATCAGAGTAACCTAAACGCTTTTCAACACCCCAGTCTCTATTAAGTAAGTTAGCAAAGTTATCAATCATAAAGTAAACCTCACCTTTATGGCCTTCAGCAAAACCTGGGATCTCTTGTTTAACACTAATATCCATAGTAGTAACCCAAGGTTGAGTTCCTGTATTACGGTTTAGAATTTGGCCACGCTCAGAAATACCAGCACGGTTAAGTAGCGTTTCAAGTTCGCTCCACGACAAACCAGATTCATCCCAGTTTACATTTGCATCATCAGCACCCGTTGGGATGTATGCAAGGTAAGCCGAGTTTGAATAAAAGTCACGTGTATCGCCTAAATCGTCTTTTTCATAAAGACCCATTGTATAGCTAAATGGGCGGCCAGAGCGACGCTCAAAGTACATGTTAAACTTGGTTTGGTAGCCAGAAAAAAGCTCAGTATTATAGCTCACATTAACCTTAAAGCTATGCTCCACTTCGTAAGCACCACGCTGTGCTAAATCAACATTACGGCTTTGTGTTATTGTATTTTTATAATTACTTTGTGCTTGTGATGATGAACCACCTGAAGCTTCTGTAATATCTTGATGTGCATAACTGGTAGATATGTATAGGCCGTTATCCCATTCTTTAGCAAGAGCGGTAGAGAAGATTACCGAGCGCCCATCTTCAGCTGAGTTGGTCATTGCTATATCAAAGTTATCTTTTAAGTCACCTTCGTAGATACCTTCATAAATAATACGATCGCCATCAGCGGTTGTTTCAACAGGCTTGATTGCAGTGTTATGCCATACAGCCTCATTTTCTTTTTTATGGTAAGCAATTTCTGCTTGCCATTTAAAGCCATTACCTAAAAGTTCAGAATCAAATTCATAATCAAAACCAACTTGAGCACGAATACTTGAAGGTAATTTAAAGTTAGGATCAATATAGTTAGTGCTACCCGCACCTTGTACTAATGAACCTTTTATTTCGTCTGGAACTTGAGTGAAATCGACGTTATTATTTGCATAGTAACCATCAATTACGCTTTGTGGTGCGTCAACAAAAGTAAGACCGTCTTTTTGGAATGAGTTGTTATACCAAACGTTAGGAATACCGCCTTGGAAACGACCTACGCCACCATTGATAGTAAGAGCCTCTGTTGCATAATATTTGAAACCAACACGAGGTAAAATAATATCTACACCATCAAGGTTTTCTTGGTTAGTAAAACCATAGGTTTCTAAAAACTTTTCATTCAATGTTGGTTTATCGTCAGATGCCAAACGCTCATAACGTACACCTGCAGTTACTTCTAAATCATCAGTAGCATAAAACGTATCTTCTACGTAAAGAGCAAACTGACTGCGCGTTGCATCGTAAGCAGTATCTGCTGAGTTGTTGGTATAGGCATTACTGTAAGTAAAGTCATGTTTACCTTTGTAATTACCTACTTCGCGGTTTTCGAAACCAGCAAAGTTATCAAACTCCCATGAGCCTAAAGAGTTGGCTGCAAATAAATTATATAAATTTAAAGATTCATACTTAGCACCAAACTTAATTTGATGTTCGTCTAATAAGTATGTGCCATCAAAAGTTAGTGTTAAATTTTCAGTCGCTGCTTTATTGGCATGACGGTATTCATCAGTACCAAACTGATAAGCTGGTCCACGGAAATATTCTTCAACTTTAACACTACCAATTTTAGAATTAGTGATGCTGTCAGATGTTACATCTTTATAAGCAATACCAATTTCAGTAGAGAAGTCTTCATTCCAATCTGAGTAAAGCTTGGTAGCAAAGTTGTTGAATTTAGTCGCGTAAGTGTAACGATTTGAAGCAAGTGAAACGGTACTGCCACCAGTACCAAAATTACGCTCGTCTTTATCGTCTTGCCATTGGTATGTAAAGTCTAAACGATGGTCATCGTTGATGTTCCAGCTTAACTTAACCAATAATGACTCATTGGTGTCTTTAGGGTCGCCACCAAGAGAATCTTGCATACCGTACACGTTATCTAATATAGATAAAAACTGATCAAAGCTTTCTTTAGTTACATCGTATTCATTAGCAGCACCAGAGCCTTCAAAACCATAGTCTAAATCTAACTCGCTCTTCCATGCATTGTAGTTTACAAAGTAAAAAAGCTTATCCTCTAGTATTGGTCCGCCAAAGTTAAAGCCGTAACGCGCTTCTGTTTGGATTGGCTTTACTTGTTCAGTAACAAATGTTCTGTGGCCATCTTCATCTAAAGCTGGTCTGCCATTTGCGTATACTTGTGAAATACTGTCTACATCACCCGCCATATCTGGGGTTGATGTTTCGTAAAAACCAGAGAACTTAAACTCGTTAGTACCTGACTTTGTTACTGCATTTATAGTACCGCCACCAAAGTTACCTTTAGCTGCTGAAAAAGGAGATACGTCTACAGAAATTTGTTCAATTGCATCAAGTGCAACAGGTGGTTGCGAAGTAGGGTAACCGCCGAAGCTCAAGCCAAAATCGTCGTTTTGACCAATACCATCAACAGTTAAGCTATTACTACGTGGATTATTACCAGCAAAGGTTAGCTCTCCATTACCGTTAATATTTGCAAGAGGATTTAAGCGAGCAATATCTTTAATATCGCGGTTAAAACTTGGCATGTTTTGAATTGTATCTTCGCCAAAAGAGCTGCTAGAACCACCTGATTGTTGTACTATTTTATAGCCAGAAACTTCAATTTTTTCCATGTTTAATGGTCTAAGCTGAGAGTTTAAGCGATAAGTATCACCTAATTCTAGGTAGATGTTTTCAAGCGTAGTGTCGTTAAAAGTATCAGAGTCGATTATTACTGTATATGGACCCCCAACACGTAAACCATTAGCTATAAAAGTACCACTTGAATTGGTTGTAAGTTCACTTACAGTTCCAGTAGGACCATGAATAACTTTAATTTTTACATTTGCAGCACTTTCACCAGATGGAGTAGTGATTTTACCGCGCATTGCAGATGACGTGTCAGCAGCCATAGCACTTGCAGAAACACCAAGAGCTAAAATAATTGCTCCGGTTAATTTCGAAAGGCGAAGTTTATTCATTATGTTGTTTTCCCGTATTAAAAGTTACTTAGTTAGTTGTTTTTTCGCTAGTTTGCATCTTAAGTGCACTGACTAACGGTGTTGCTGATTCATCAAATAAACTATTTAATAAACCGGCGAGTCTTATTCCGCCTTGTTGCAGCCGAGTTTTAATTATTGGCATATGGTCGAAAATGTAGCTGTAGCTAATATTTGTTTCATTTTTATTATAAATTGATTCTGCTAAGTTGTTTGATTCTACTAACCAACTTGTAGGGGTACTGGTTAGGTACTCGCTAATTAAAGTTTGATTATTAGTATTGATAAAGTCAGAAAATTCAGTATATGAGAGGTTTTCGCCTTCAATTAACTTACTGTCCCACAAACTGTGTAGGTTGGTTTCTTGACCAAAGTGCTTCACTTTAATATTGTTACCACCACGGTCATCTGCACGCCCAGCATGAAAAGGCTGATGGCTGTCGCCTACCAGGTGTACTAAAAAGCGTAAGCTAAACTGCTTAGCATCTAATGAACTTTGCTCGTCTTGAAGTACTTTAATTGAGTAATGAATACCTTCAAGAATGTTGGTAACAGATTCTTTGTTTTTTGTATGAGAATGATTGAGTGAAATAGGTTTGTTTGCAGATGTATTAATATAATGCCAGCGTGATGATTTTCTTTGCCAAAACTCACCAGGAGCAGAGCGCATTTCATCAGGCCAAGTAGAAACTTGTGCTAAAGATTCATTATTTAATAACGGCAAAAGTTTTGTTTTTGTTGTTTCACTAAGGTGAGACTCTGCAATTTTAGCTATGATCCTGTGTCCATTTTGACCCCATGCATGAGCATTAGTACAAACAAGTACAGCGCTGACGACCAGCGTTGCTTTAACTGAGGACATTAAGTTGTTACGCATTTGGTTTCCTTCAAATTATTATAGGGTCAAAATCACTAATCCGGTCAATTGTCCTTGTTTATTTGGAGGATAGGAAGGCGTTAAGAATATTCATATTAACTTGTAGGTAAATTAATTAAATCAGATGCTTATAGTTAATAGGTAAAATTACTTATTGCAATAAGTAATTAAAATTGTTCAAATAGGCTAATAATAATATTAGGATGTTTTGTTTGAACATTAAATGCGTCATTTACAATAAAATGCTGTTAATTGTATTTTTATATTTGTTAATTATTTTGGTGTGGGTGTGTGGTCAACTAAGTGTTGATAGCAGTGAGTTACGCTTTGTAAAATTAATAGAAACATCAATTGAATGCCAAACATCTGCAATTAAAAATGAAAACCAGTTAATCATTTTTGCACCATCAAAAAAAATAGCAGGTACATTAGCACATAGCTTATGTACAGATGAGGTGGTAGCTAAGCAGTACGGGGCGGTTGTAAGTTACTGGCGCTATAACACGACGGAAAGCTTTGAATTTGTAGGAAAAGGCATTGCAGATCTTATTTTAACTAAAAACAATATTATGGAAGCATTTAAAGCCGAGACTACCTATAACTACCAGCCTGTAGTTGGGTTTTCTGATTACACTGCATTTTTTATTTCGGCTAAAGAAAAACCTAAAATAACAAAAGAGTACTTTTTGGGGAAGCGTATTGGATTATTAGATTACCCAACCAGTCGCTCAGGGCATATATTGCCCAAGCAAGTATTTAAAGAGTTGGATATTAACCTCGAAAACTTAAATATTATTTATGCTAGCTCTCACGATGCCTTACGTGATTTATTGGCTAACGGAAAAGTAGATATTATAGCTTCGTTTTGGCAAGAAAGTGATGCAAAACGCTTTTCAAAAAACTATATTACACCGCTAAAAAATAATATTGCAGGCACGCGTTGGTATTTAAAAATGCCACATAATAATACCGATTTATTGTGCTCGGTACAGGCGCATTTATTAGCCATGTCGCAAGAGCAATCTCTTCATTACTATAAAGGTGCGCAGTCATTTTGGCAGTGTGATAATGACGTTGTAACTTATAAGCGAGATGAAATATGAGTAAGCAGTTATTTTCATTTATTACGCTATTCATTTTTTTATTACTTTGTAGCGTATTTTATTACTCAGTAAGCTATAAACAACAGCAAGTGCAAAAGCTTAATATAGCCACGATAGAAAAACAGGTAGCGTTGGATTTACCTTTACTCGAGCTATCTAATGAACTGCTTAAGTACTCCAGTAATATAGATAATATAAATAGTTATTTAGAGCAGTTAAATTCGCAACTAATCGGCACTAATTTATTATTGTTAAATATTGTCGCTGAAAAAAAGCTATCAACCACATTAACCGGAGCGCAGTTTTTTACGCGTTTAACGACCAGTATTGGCCCTGTTTTTTTAGTTTTTGATATAAAACCACAGCCATGGCCGTGGCGTTATATTTATTATTATGTCGCTATTTTTATGTTAAGTGCTTTTGTTAGCCACTGGCTGAAAACGGTTATTACAATAGAGCAAAAAAGTAAGCAGTTAGCTACGCTGCAGCCTGAACCTGTTGAGGAAAGTAAATCACCCGTGTTAGTTATTAATCTAAATACTAAAACGGTGTCAGTTAATATTAATCCGCAATACCAAGTATGTTTAGCAAATAAACCACTTAGCTTTTATTTAGCGCTTATTGAATTTTGTAACAGTAATAGCGATGTTGTGCTCAGCCATAATAAAGATGTACCTTATGAGCTAATTGAATTAGCTAATAAATATTTTTATCGATTAGTAGAGCTGGGACACACGATCCGCAAGCGCCCTAACTTTAATAATAGCCTTGAAAAAACATTGAGCGAAATACGCGCGGCGTTAGATGAAGTGTTGAGTGAATACCCGCAACAAAAAGAAATTTTTTATCCGCCTAAGGCATTTGGAGAGGGTTCTCGTTCGCGGCTACACAGTTACGGGTTAGTTAATATTGCTAAAGGCGATGTAGAAATAGTAGGCAAGTAATATACTCGTTCCTACTATCTCCAAAATATAGATTATTTAGGGGCAAACTGGGCCGCATCTATCGGGCTGTGCTCTGCAAAAAAACGCTTTAATGCGTTAGAGTCTGTTTCATCAGTAACTACAAAACCTTTTGCTGTGGTTAGTGCAGGGTAGCCATCACCACCTGAGGCGTTAAAGTTATTAATGCTCATACGGTAAGTTTTACTTTTATCTAATGCTTGCCCATTTATTAATACCTTTACTAAGGTGTTGTTTTTATGCTCAAACGATAATTTGTGGTACTGCATGTAAGCGCCTGAATCAGGCGGGAAACGCGTTACAACTTCTAAATATTGCCATAAATCTTCTCCTGCAATATCGATATAAGCCACTCGATTTTGAAACGGTTGGGCTTTTAAAATATCTTTATAACTTACTTCGCCTGCAGCAATACTGTCGCGTACACCGCCGCCACTCATAATGCCAAAGTCAGCATCGGTACTGTTCATTTGCGCTTGAATAATCACGCGAGCTAAATTTGTTTGTTGGTAGCGTACTTTATTGCGATCGCCCTCAAGTCTGGCATTTACATAACCAATTTTACCTTCAATTTGTTTAGCGCCTTTTTCCTGATACTCGGCTAAAAATGCGTTTAACTGTGGATTAGGCGTAATGTACTCGTTAGCTAATACACTAGAAGTTGTGCCATCCGCGTGTTGTTTATCAACATATAAATTAACGGGTAGCAGTTTATAATTTAAGAGGGTTAGCTGGCCATTTTCAAGTTTAAATTCGGCTTTACCAACATATTTACCCCATTCGTGGGCTTGCATTATCCAAGTGCCATTTTGTTGATCGGGCGTGCAGGCTAGGCCGGGTTTAAAGTTATCGTCATTTACGTTTTTAGCCGCCATACATACAGGCTCTTGAGAGTGACCACCGATAATCATATCTAAGGTGTTAGTTGGCAGTGAGCGCGCAAGTGTTACATCTCCAGGCGCATTAATTGCGTGGCTGGCATCCACATAATGCCCCATATGAGTGAGCGCAATAGTAATGTCGGGGTTATATTGTGCTTTAATTTTTTGTGCTAATTGTGCCGTGATTTCGATTGGATCTTTAAACTCTAATTGGCGAATATATTCGGGATTACCTATTTTGGCTGTATCAGTGGTGGTTAAACCTATAACAGCAATACTCAGCCCATTTTTATTAAATACTTTATAGCTATCAAATACATTTTTACCGGTCGATTTTTCAAATATATTTGCCGATAAAAAAGGAAAGTTAGCCCATTGCTGTTGCTTTTTAAGCACGCTCATCGGGTTATCAAATTCATGATTTCCAAGGGCCATCGCATCATAACCAATTAACGACATGCCTTTAAAGTCAGGCTCAGCGTATTGTAAATCTGACTCTGGAATGCCGGTATTTATATCGCCACCAGAAAGCAGCAGTACTGCATGTCCCTGCGCGATTGCTTTATTGCGTAGCGAGTCAATCAGGGTTTTACGGGCAGCCATGCCATACTCACCTTTTTCATTGTGCCAAAAGCGACCATGATTATCGTTAGTATGCAGTACGGTTAAATATTGTGGGGTGGGGCTAGTGAGTGTAGTACTACACCCAAGTACACTAAAAGCAATGACAAACAAAAAAATTATGCGCATAAAACACCTATTGATTAAAAGCACTTACGTTTATTGGCGCATAGTTTAACTAGTTTGCTACAAAAACACACTTTTACATTCTTTAATCACACTTTAATTTTTTAGTGGCAGCTAACTCTCTGCGTTTTAGCTCTTCGCTGGCATATCTGGCTTTTTGATGATTAATACCTACCATCCAGATTAAAAAACTAGCAGGTAAGCGTGTGTAGGGCTCTCCCTTATGTAAACCAAAATCACAAATTTGGTTGTTTTTTTCTGACATTACAATCCTCCATTTACGAATTTGCAGAGGAATAATAACAAAAATAAAACAATTTATAAGTGCATTTTCATTAAACAGCGTTTTTACAAGGATAAGTTCAGTAGGAAGGTGATGAAATGTAATTAAGTTGTAACCGACTTGGTTTGAATTGTATCAGGGGCTATTTTGCAGTCGATTTTTAGTCTTACTCGCATTACTCTAAGAATCACTAAACTTTACACTAAATAAAATAATAATAGGGAAAAACGATGAAAAAGCTTTTATTAGCCTCGTTACTTAGCGCAGTAAGCTTTGCCAGTTCAGCAACCATTGTAGAAGTAAGTACCAGCCAAGGTGTTATTAAAATTAATTTATTTGATCAAAAAACACCAAAAACTGTAGAAAACTTTATGAGTTATTTAGATGATGCAGCGTATAACCAAACAGTGATTCATCGCTCAGTCAAAGATTTCATAATCCAAGGTGGCGGTTTTACCTACTCAGATGATTTTGATCGAATTACAACCAAGCCAGCAGTCATTAACGAACCTATTTACTCTAATGTTAAAGGCACGATTGCCATGGCTAAACTAGGTGGAAACCCAAACAGTGCAACTAGCCAGTGGTTTTTTAACTTAAAAGATAATAGTGCCAACTTGGATGTGCAAAACAGTGGTTTTACTGTGTTTGGACAGATTACGGATGATAGCCAAGCGACTTTAGATAAAATAGCTGCTTTAGTACATTGTGATGAAATACCGGTAGTTGGTATCACTACAGAGCAGTGCTTAAAAAGTGATGTAACCATTAGTAATGCTAATTTAGTGACTATTCAAAGCGTATTAGTTATAGATGACGATCCTAATTCAGCGCAAAACCTTACACCGGCTAAAAACACATTAATTAGCCAAGTAGTGCCACCTTCGCAAAAAGAAGATTCAAGCGGTAGTATGGCTTGGTTACTAGGGGCTTTATTATTAGTGTTACCACGTTTAAAACGCGCTAAATAACAAATGCTCAAAATAAAGAAACCCCGCTATGGGTGTTAAATAGCGGGGTTTTTAGTTGTTTAATGTAAGAGTTAAAACAGTAATACCCGCCAAATTATTACCAGCCATAACGCAAATACACTGCCACAGCCTATTAAGAATAGATTAAAGCGTATTCTTATTTTATTACTGCCTAAGTGAACAACGCTATGTAAAATACGCGAAATCACAAACAGCCAAGCTAAAACAGCCACCAGAATGCTTGCACTATTGAGTTGCATTGCAAGTAAGCACCCAGCATAAAACAACACGGGTATTTCAAATTGATTGGTAAAGTTTCTATCAGCAACACGCACATTGTCACCTGCATTATCTAAACGCATAGTGGCAAAGTCGGTTAAATTTATGTGTTTATTTTTAGCTGCGGCAAAACGTCTTTTACCCATAATAATCATTACAATGAGTGAGAGTAAAACTTGGGCGAACATAGCTAAAATGATCAACTTTTCCATGGTTTTTCCTTATTATTATTTGAATTAGTTGCAGTATGCAGGTGTTTTTCACAATGTGTTACACAATTAACGGATAAATTGTGGCAAAACATTAATCTAAAATGTTAATTTAGGCTGTAAATAGCTTTTTAAATAAGCGTAGATCGCAGTTGCGACATACTTTTAATGGAAATAAAATGAAAAAAATTATTGGCTTTAGTGCCATTGCACTTGCTGTACTAAGCGGTTGTTCAAATACATCATCTGTATCTCAAGCACCTCAAACTGTTTTATTATCAGACTCGCTGGTTGTAAGCCCTAATGATAATCGCGAATATAAAACGCTTAAATTAGCTAACGACATTGAAGTTATTTTAGTATCAGACCCCAGTGCTGAAAAATCAGCCGCGGCATTAAGTGTTGGAGTGGGTTTATTACATGACCCAATGAGCCAACAAGGCATGGCCCATTATTTAGAGCATATGCTGTTTTTAGGCACAGAGCGCTACCCAGATACTAAAGGGTACTCTGACTTTATGACCAAAAATGGTGGCGCACACAACGCCTATACTTGGCTCGATATTACCAACTATATGTTTAAAATTAACAACGATGCGTTTGATGAAGGGTTAGACCGTTTTGCTGACTTTTTTAAAGCCCCTAAGTTATACCCTGAATACACAGACAAAGAAAAAAATGCAGTAAATGCAGAGTGGTCAATGCGCCGCGAAATGGACTTTTTTGGGCAGTTTAAACTAGCGCGTAAAATGATGGGTGAACACCCAGCTAACCGTTTTTTAATTGGCAACCTAGAAACCTTAGGTGACAAAGAAGGCAGCTCATTACACAAAGAAACAGTTGATTTTTATAATAAATACTACTCTTCAAATATTATGAAAGTAGCGCTTATCTCTAATTTGCCAATTGCGGCAATGGAGCAAAAAGCACAAAAATACTTTGCTGATATTAAAAATAAAAACATCGAAAAACCAACAGTAACCGCCAAGCTTAACTTTGATAATGCCGGTGGTAAGCGCGTGTTCTATGCCCCTAATGAAGATGTAAAACAGCTACAACTTGATTTTACCATTAGCAATAACAATAACGAATTTGCACTCAAGCCTAATCGCTTTGTGGCCTACTTATTAAGTAATGAAATGCCTGGCAGTCCAGCGCAAATATTACGTGATAAGGGGTGGGTATCGCAATTGTCAGCATCGGCAGTGCCAACCCACTATGGCAACTACGGGTCGTTAAACGTTAACGTAGAGCTTACAGATACAGGCATGCAAAATCGTGAAACGATAGTGGCGACTATAATGCAGTATATTGAATTGATTAAAAAAGAGGGCGTTGATAGTAAATACTTTAACGAAATTCGTACCTCGTTAAATAATCAATTTAAGTTTTTAGAAAAAGGCGATGAGTTTAACTACGTAAGTACATTGACTCAAAGCATGCAAGATTATCCATTAAATCATGCCATTAATGCGCCTTATTATTACGCTAAGTTTGATGCAGACTCAGTAAATAAAGTGCTTAAACAATTAAATGCCGACACTTTACGCATTTGGTATGTATCGCAGCAAGAAGAAACCGACTCACAGCTACACTTTTACGACGGTAAATACCGCATTAGTGACATAAGCGAGCAGGAAGTTGCAAGCTGGAACAAAAAAAGCCAGTTTAATTTAGCGCTCCCTAGCGTAAATAACTTACTGCCAGAAAATTTTGCTATTAAAACCCAAACATTTAAACAGCAAAAATCCCCAGAGCTTGCTTATGATAAAAATGGCGTGAAAATATGGCGTCAGGCAAGTCAAAAATTTGCCGAGCAACCAAAGGGACTTGTTGAAGTTTATATAAATACTCAGCCGGGGCTAAACGATGTAAAAGCGGAGGTTTTATACTCTGTTTGGGCCGATCTGTACAACATACAGCAAAGCCAACTAAGCACTGAGGCTGCTATTGCAGGTATGAGCGTAAACCTTGCACCAAGTAATGGTTTAGTTTTGTCTATGAGTGGCTTTACAGATAAGCAAAATGTACTGCTTAAACAAGCATTAAGTGGGTTAAACAGTGATATTAGTGGGCAAGCATTTAACCAAGCTGTAGATCGTTTTAAACGTAATTTACTTAACCAGCAAAAACAATTTCCTTACGCGCAAGCATTTGCTGAATATACAAAATTAAGCCGTACCGGTAGCTTTGATACTGATACTTTAATTAGCACAGCCAACACTTTAACTTTAGCTGATTTTAATGCTTTAAAACAAAACACCTTTGCTAATAACGATTTACGCGTATTTAGTTATGGTAACTATAACCAGCAAGACATAGCAGCAATAGCATCCGAGCTGAGTGCTATTTTGCCAAGTAACTATAAACACACTGAGTTTGCGCGCAGTAAAGCATGGTTACCACAACCAGGTGAAACCATAGTGTTACAAAAAGATATAGATGTAGCCGATGTAGCTTTGGTTGATATGACAGTTCATCCAACACCGGGTTACAAACAAAAAGCACAAGCTGCCGTGCTACAAGGGCATTTTAGAACCATTGCATTTGATAAAATGCGTACCGAGGAGCAACTTGCGTATGCCGTTGGTGCGTTAGCTCGCCCCATAGAGGATTACTCAGCGATTGGTTTGTTTATTCAAACACCAGTAAAAGGGCCAAAAGAAATACAAACGCGTTTTGATCTGTTTAAAAAAGAGTATGCAGTTGAGCTCGACAACATGAGTGAGGAGACGTTTGCACAGCTTAAAAATGCCACGTTAGTATCGCTTAAAGAGCAACCTAAAAACTTAAGTGACGAAATGAGCCCACTATTAAATGATTGGTATCGTGAAAACTTTAATTTTGATTCAAAGCAACAGCTAATAAATGAAGTTGAGAAAGTAACGCTTAGCGATATTAAAGACTATTACCAACAAACAATGCTTAACCCTAATGCGGCACGTTTAAATGTGCAATTACGCGGGACTAAGTTTATAGAAAGTGACTTCGCCGATTTACCAAATCAAACAAAAATCACCACGCTAGATGCCTATTACAATGGTATTAAACTACAAAAATAAGCTTTATTTTTACAGCTAAAAATAAACCCCAATGTATTGCTACATTGGGGTTTTTATTTATTTCAGTTAATTTAAGCCATCACTAAAACTTAAGCCATTAGTAAAAAGCCTATCACCGCTAGTGCTGCAGCAATAAGCGTATAAGGCAATTGTGTAACAGCGTGGCTCATTAAGTTACAGCCAGCGCCTTGGGCTGCTAATACCGTTGAGTCTGAATAAAAACATGCTTGGCTGCCAAACGATGATGCTGATAATAACGCGCCAATGACTAATGGAATATTAGCATCTACCGCCGTTGCCAGCGGCATAACAATAGGAATAGACACAGCAAATATTCCCCAGCTTGAGCCCGTTGCAAATGCTAAAACAGACATTGCAATAAATACCACTGCAGGCAAGTAACCCGCGGTCATGTATGGGCTTAAACTATTAATAACATATTGCGGCAAGCCAATTAAATCGCACACATCTTTAAATATAAACGCGGCTATAACCGTGCCTATAGCCGGTATCATGCTTTTAAATCCATCGAGCATACGTTCAATCATTTCACTAAACGACATTAATTTTTGTAACGCATAAAATGGCAAAATTATAGCCATAGTGGCCAGTAAACCTTTATAAACGTCTATCTCAAAGTAAACGGTAAAGCCGACTAATAAAATAATAGGCAATAAAAAGTTATGTAATTTACCTTTAGGATCAGCATCTTCAAAATTTTCTTCTACTGCTTTTACCGCGTACTCGTCTGCTGTTTGTACTTCACTGTATTGCGCCGGATCGACTTGTGCTTGCTCAATTTGTGCCATCTGTTCTGCTTTTTTCATTGGGCCAAAAGCAGGGATCACTCCAAGTACCACTAACAGCACAACGAGTACCGCAAACCATGCGTAAAACATATACGGAATAGCCTGAATGTAAACAGCAATGCCTTTGCCTTCTTCAGCAATACCGTTATCTACGAGTAAACCACCAAAAAATACCGCCCACGTAGATAGGGGCACAAGTACGCAAATTGGTGCCGCAGTTGAGTCGACAACGTAGGCTAGCATTTCGCGGCTTACTTTAAATTTATCGGTAATGCGTTTCATGGTTTCACCCACAGTAAGCGCATTTAAATAGTCATCAATAAAAATAACTAATCCAAGGCAAAAGGTCATAAATAATGAAGAGCGTTTGCCCTTAGTGTATTTAAGTGCCAACTTACCAAATGCAGAAGCACCACCGGTACGGACTAATAAGGCGATTAACGCACCAAAACCACCACACACCAATATTAACCAGCCAATGGTTTCGTCACTCATTACTTTAAGTGAGGTGCTGGCAAAATTAGCCAATACCTGCGAGGGATCAGCCATTATGAGCCCAACAAGGGCACCAATTAATAAAGATAAAATAGGGCGGCGTAGTACTACAGCCAAAATAACTACCACTAAAGGCGGCAGTAAGCTTAACGCAGAAGGTTCAAGCATTTAAGTATTCACAAAATTAAAAGCATATTTAAAAATTTAAACTGCTTAACAAAAACAAAGAAGATGATAAGTTAGTTGTCTTATCACTTTCCAAGTCACTGCTTTTGCACGCGATATCACTAGGGAACTGTTATTTTAAATTAATAATCAGCAGTAATATACGTTGGGTTGGCGCCAGACGGTGCAAGGAGTGCAACCGCTTTTGTTATGCCTATAAAAACATCGGCGCAAAAGTAATCTGCTTTACATCTTCAGTCAACAAATAAATGCTTTAATTGACTCATTTTTATAATTTAGGTGACTATAGCGCTACAAACCAAAAGGATAACAATACATGCGAAGGCAATTTAATACCGAGCGATTAATTATTCGCCATGCTGTTGAAGCAGATGCTGACGATTTATTAAAGTTAGTAAATCAAAAAAGTTTTATAAAATACATTGGGGATAAAAAAATTTATACCCTTGAGGATGCTATAACCTATATTAAGCAAGCTTTTAGTGAGGCGCACCAATCGCAAGGGTTTGGCCCTTATGTGATCACTTTAAAAAATCAGCAGTTAGTGGGGGTTGTTGGTTTTTATAGCCGTGCAATGTTGCAGCACCCCGATATAGGGTTTGCGTTATTAACAGCGTTTGAAAAACAAGGGTATATTTACGAAGCTGCAAAAGCGTTAGTTGAAAATAAAAGTATATATGGCATTAATAAATTATGCGCCATTACCTCAATAGATAATAGCGCATCACAAAATGTGTTAATTAAGCTTGGCTTTAAGCCACAAGGGCAAGTAATAATAGATAAAGAAAGCCGCAGCGTTGTTTCTTTATTTTTATATCATTAAATAATTTTAGTAATGATTATTTAAACCGCGTTTGTTCAATTTGCTTGGCTACTGCTAGGTTGATTTCTTGCCAGGTTTTTTCAAGCGTTGCTACCAGCGCATCATAGCCGTCACCGTCGAGCTGCGTTACATTAGCAAAATTATGCAAACTTAATAAGCGTCGGCCTGTTTCGGGGTGGGTATAATATAAACGCCATAGCCCAGATATATCTGCGTTGCCTTGTAGGTCGCCATTAAAATGATGAATTTCATATTCTAATTCATAAAAAGTTTGTTGATCTAGCTCGGTGATCACCGGTAAACCTTTTATTACCATCCAGTTAGGTAGGGCATTAAAGAGTGTTTGTTGTGCACTTACGGTGAGCATCGAATCAGGTGACTCACCCCATAAATGGTAGTTTGCAGCATGAATTTGATTGTGATCTATTTTCATCGCAATGCCGCGATTATTTAAGGCACCTCTTAGTACAACTGTTTGTACTCTTAATTGTGCATCAGTTGCACTTACGTCTCTAGAGGAGGCAACAATAGGTTGTTCAAACTGATAATACGCGATGGTAGTTTGAATTGATGAACTACAACCGCTAAGCAGTAAAGCGAGTAAAATAACAAAAAAAGATGATTTAACCATTATTGCTTCCTTGGTTTTGGATCTGCGGGTAATGCTTTATCAAATATAAACATATTAGGCTGCTCATTTAGGCCTTTAGTTAGCGGCTGTAGCTGCTCACTTAAACGTTTAAACTCTTGCAAGGTTTGCTGTAGCTGATTATTAAACTGCGAACCTGCTTGATAGCTGGCCATGGTTTTATCAAATTGGCGCATAGTGACTTCAAATTGTTCCATACTCTTGGTCATTTTTTTGAAATTTTGATTAAAGTCACCCGGTAAATTTTGTGTGTCTTTTTGGTTTAGCAAATCGCGCATGTCGTTGGCCAACCCTTGGTAGTCGCTAAAAGTGGCTTGCATTTGTGCTAAGCTATCTTCGATTTTTAGCTCGTTTACCTTATTAAGTACATCAGAAACCTGATCGGCTAATACAGTAATACCGCTAGATATACTTGGAAAAACATCATATTGAGCCAGTTTTTCTAGTTTTGCATCAGGCGCATCTGTATAAATGTCAAAGTCGACATACACAGCACCGGTAAGTAAATTACCCGGTTTAAGCGAAGCGCGCATACCATTGTTTACCCAGCCATTTAAACTCGTTTGCCAATACTCTTTAGCTAAATCGTTATCGTGGTATAGGCGCCCATATTCTATTTTAATAAGCACAGGTACAGCCGTATTTTGGTTTTTAAAGTGAGCTGGTTTGCCGTTAATAATCACATTGGCAGGGGCTTCTACTACTGTACCAATTCGAGTTCCTCGGTATTCAACCGGAGCGCCAGCGCGCAGGCCGCGAATTGATTGCTCAAACTCAATAAGATAGTAGTCAAAGTCGTAAAAGCGCTCTTCTAGTGCTTCTTTATAGCTTTGACTAAGCGAAAAGCTATGCTCATTTTGGGCAATATCGCCAGGTGCTTGTTGATCGGGTAAGCCCACCGATATACCGCCTTTTAAAAGTTTACTAAGCGATCCGGTATTAATGTTTATGCCATCAGCAGAAAGGTCAATTTCTATACCAGAGTTAACCCAAAAAATAGAATTTAAGGTGATCAGGTTTTCGTAGGGTGCTTTAATAAAAATACCGTACTTCATGGCTTGGTTTTTCCAATCAAATGTCGCGGTTTCTATTTGCCCAATTTTATAGTTTTTGAAAAATATACCGGTACTTACTTCAAGTACCTCAGCGTTGTAGCTTAATAACTTAAAGCGTCCGCCTTTAACATCTTTACCAATTAAGGCAGGCTCGTCTTGTAGTTCAAACTTTTCTTTTTTCTTTTTACTTTCTCCAGGCGAAAACTCTAAATATACACCTGATAAAAGCGTACTCATGCCACTAATGCCGGTTTCATCTATACGCGGTTTTACCACCCAAATTTTGGCATCTTCGGTGAGTAAGTTATCGTAGTTTTTATCTATTTGAGCGCGGGCAATAACACTGTCTTGCGAGTCGGATAAACGCACATGATCTATTTGGCCAATTTTAACACTGCGTACTTTAATTTCGGTTTTTCCCGCAACTATCCCCTCCGCTTGTGGCATGGTTATATAAATAGTGGGGCCTAAATTAGTTTGGTATTGATAAAGCATCCAAACACCCACAAACAGGGCAATAACGGGAATAATCCAAATTGCAGAAATTTTTGATTTTTGTGTAATATTAGCGGTTTCGGTCATGCATTATTCTCTGCGTTATTATTTTTAGGTGAATCCCATAGCAAACGTGGGTCAAAGGCGTGAGCTGCCATCATTTGACATAGTACCATAACAGTAAAAAAGGCAACGCCTAAGCCGGGCGTTACCGACATTAAGTTACCCAATTGTACCAAAGCAACTAAAATGGCCACAACAAACACATCAATCATAGACCATTTCCCAATAAATTCAGTTAGTTGATAAATACGTGTATACCCTATGGTGTGATCATTTGCGGGTTTGGCAACCATAAAGCACAAAAAGCTCAATACTAAAGCCTTTGCAAGTGGGACTACAACACTGGCAATAAATATAATCATGGCAATAGGGTATGAGCCATTTTGCCACAGTGCAATAACACCAGCAATTAAGGTTGAAGGGCTTTCATCACCTAAACTGGTGGTATACATAATGGGTAAAACATTGGCTGGAATATAGCAAATAATAGAGGTAATTAACCAAGCCGTAGCTTTTTGTACACTGTTGGGGTTTCTAAGATAGGTTTTACTATGGCAACGATTACAAACACTTTGCGTGCATAGTTGATGGCACACATGACAAGCTTTTATATCGTTATCAATGGCGCGATGAGTAAGGTTTATATTTTCAAGTTTTTCTACTGGGCCAATTTGTGCCCACAAGCGGGGGCGGTTTAAATGTGTTAACGCACTAATATATAAAATAACAAAGCCCACATAAGCCCAAAAGCTCACCCCAAAACTAATATCGGCGAGAGACATTATTTTAACCATACTAACAAGTACGCCAATGAGAAAAATCTCCGACATAATCCAAGGTTCAAGCGCTAGGGTAAATTTTAATAATCGTCGAGCAATACCTTGAGGTAGCGCTCTAAGCGCACCTAAGTGTAATGGTATTAGTATAATAAGTAAGCTCATAGGCAGGGCTATAATACTTAAATCAATAAACAGCCCTAATAAGTTACTATCATAATTAAATAAAATACGCGCGGCATCGGGCAAGGTTATAGTTTGCGTAATACCACTGCTGCTAAACGAAATAAAAGGATAAAACATGCTGCTGAGTAGCATTAGCAAGGCACTAAAGCTCAGCGCTACAACTCGGCTGTCGTGATCTGTATCTGAGTCGGAAACCTTATGCCCGCAATGGGGGCACGTTGCGACATTTTTAGCCTCAACCAGGGGGACCTCAATAATATAGTCGCAACAAGGACACGCTATTTGCAAAGTGTTCGCTTAGAATTAAACAAAGAGTTAAATTTTGCTATAATTATCGCCTAAATACAAATGTTATAACTGTTGTTGAGCGTAATTAATTATTAGTTAAGAGTGCATTGCAGTGGCACTCGCTACATTATATATAGCTAATACCACTGCTTATACATCAATCAAATAATGCCACTGTTTGGCGAGTAAGGGCAATCAGCTCACCCGATTGCGACCAAATACAGCCGTCTTCTAAGCCGTAACCACCTTTTGCATGATGGGTAATTGCTTCAAAGCCCAACCATTGACCAGGAGTTAAGTTAGGCGCTTGCACAAACTCTAAATACCACGACATACTACTAGCAGGCGCTGGTTGTTTAAACATTTGTAATAAGGTAGGAGGCCATGCATCGGTTAGCGCTATAACATGTGCTTCTGTAATGGCCGCTGGAGTTTCTTTAAAGCGCATCCACCCACCTAAATGGGAGGTTTCTGCACTGCTAAAAGGCATAGCACCTTGTTGTGGGCATAAATCAACATGTTGAAAAAACTCCGGCATTTGCCCTTGTATAAATGGCAATGTATGGCGCTCATTAACTTCCTGTAAGCCTAACGACTTTGCAACGGGTACATTAATAGCTGAGTTGCGGTTACTAGCAAAGCAGGCTTGTACAATTACACACACTTGTTCATTTTGAATTGCTTTGGCCAGTACTTGAGTACTACTTTTGCCTTCACGCAGTATTTCTACCGATAAAGAAAATGGCGTATCGGCAAGCAGCGGGCCAACAAAGTTAGTACTTAAAGATAATAACCGGCGCTCACTATTTACTTGAGCTCTCATTGCTTGATATAAAAGTGCTGCAGATAACCCACCAAAAGCGGTGCGCCCTTGGCACCAATTAGCTTCAAACTGCATGGTGTTTGCCACATTATTAGTGTCGTCTTGATTATTAATATTAGCGGCTTGTTGCAGCAAATGATCGAAATTCATTAGTTAGCGTGTCCTTAAAAGTACGAATTACTAAATATATAACACAGCCAAACTTGTCAGACCAGCAATAAAAGTTCAATACAAACGGCGTAAAAACCAGCGTTGCTGCAAATATTGCACTTTATTTAGCTTATTTTGTAAAAAAATCAAAAAAATGATATTTTTTTCATTTTTACAGTTGAATTAAGTTTGCAGCATCCCTATTAACTAGTCATCGAACGTATTAATGAATATTGAAGTTGGAGAAATTTCATGGGTAGAATTATTGGAATAGACTTAGGTACTACAAACTCTTGTGTTGCAGTACTTGATGGTGGCAAAGCACGTGTTATTGAAAACGCGGAAGGCGATCGCACAACCCCGTCTGTTATTGCTTATACGCAAGACGGTGAAACTTTAGTTGGTCAGCCAGCTAAGCGTCAAGCGGTTACTAACCCAACAAACACAGTATTTGCTATTAAGCGTTTAATTGGTCGTCGTTTTGAAGACGAAGAAGTACAGCGCGATATCGGCATCATGCCATTTAAAATTGTTAAAGCCGATAACGGTGATGCATGGGTTGAAGCGGGCGGCGAAAAACGCGCTGCACCACAAATCTCTGCTGAAATCCTGAAAAAAATGAAGAAAACGGCTGAAGACTTCTTAGGTGAAGCAGTAACTGAAGCGGTTATCACAGTACCGGCATACTTTAACGATTCACAGCGTCAAGCTACAAAAGATGCGGGTCGTATTGCTGGCCTTGAAGTTAAACGTATCATCAACGAGCCAACTGCTGCAGCACTTGCTTACGGCATGGACAAAAACCGTGGTGAAAACATTGTTGCAGTATACGACTTAGGTGGCGGTACTTTCGATTTATCAATTATTGAAATTGATGAAGTTGAAGGCGAGCACACGTTTGAAGTACTTGCTACAAATGGTGACACGCACTTAGGTGGTGAAGATTTCGATAACCGCGTAATCAACTACCTAGTAGCTGAATTTAAGAAAGACCAAGGTCTAGACTTAAAAACTGACCCACTTGCAATGCAACGTGTTAAAGAAGCTGCTGAAAAAGCGAAGATTGAACTATCTTCTGCACAATCTACAGAAGTAAACCTTCCGTATGTAACTGCAGATGCAACAGGTCCTAAGCACATGAACGTGAAACTAACACGTGCTAAGCTTGAGTCACTTGTTGAAGACTTAGTAACTAAGTCAATTGAACCATTAAAACGTGCACTTGCTGATGCTGATTTATCAGTAAGCGACATCAACGACATTATTCTTGTTGGTGGCCAAACACGTATGCCTTTAGTACAAAAAACAGTTGCTGAGTTCTTTGGTAAAGAGCCACGTAAAGATGTTAACCCTGATGAAGCTGTTGCAGTAGGCGCGGCAATTCAAGGTGGTGTACTAGCTGGTGACGTTAAAGACGTACTATTACTAGACGTTTCTCCATTATCTCTAGGTATTGAGACAATGGGCTCGGTAATGACAGCACTAATTGAGAAGAACACCACGATTCCTACTAAGAAATCGCAAACTTTCTCAACTGCTGAAGATAATCAGTCTGCAGTAACAATTCATGTACTGCAAGGTGAGCGTAAGCGTTCAAGCGACAACAAATCTCTAGGTCAATTTAACCTAGAAGGTATTCGTCCAGCACAACGTGGTACACCACAAATCGAAGTAACATTCGACGTGGATGCCGATGGTATCTTACATGTATCTGCTAAAGATAAAGATACAGGTAAAGAGCAAAAAATTACGATTCAAGCATCTTCAGGCTTAAGCGATGAAGAAGTGGAACAAATGATTCGTGATGCTGAAGCGCATGCTGAAGATGACAAAAAATTCGAAGAGCTAGTAGCGACTCGTAACCAAGCAGATGCAATGGTTCACGGTACACGCAAGCAAATTGAAGAAGCTGGCGATGCACTTCCAAGTGAAGACAAAGAAGCGATTGAAGCGGCTGTAGTTGACCTTGAAGCCGCTATTAAGAGTGACAAGAAAGACGAAATTGAAGCTAAAACTCAAGCGCTTGCTGAAAAGTCTCAAAAGCTTATGGAAATTGCACAAGCTAAAGCTCAACAAGGTTCAGCTGACGCAGGCGAGCAACAACAATCTGCTAAGCAAGATGACGACGTAGTTGATGCAGAGTTTGAAGAAGTTAAAGACGACAAGTAATTGTTGCTTACGCTTCTAGCTAACACAAAGCACTATAACTTAGTTAAGTGTTTAAGTTAGAATGAACGATTGAGGCGCGCAGGCAATAGCTTGACGCGCCTTTTGCATGAGAATTAGGTGGTAAATCGATACGATTTATCGGTTTATCAAGCAGCCTAGCTGCAAATAGAAAAGAGTAGTGTGGTAGATATGTCAAAACGCGATTATTACGAAGTCCTCGGCGTAAGCAAAGATGCGAGTGAGCGAGACATTAAAAAAGCGTATAAACGCTTAGCGATGAAATATCATCCAGATCGTACTTCAGGCGACAAAGAGCTTGAAACAAAGTTTAAAGAAGTAAAAGAAGCTTACGAAATATTGACTGACCCGCAAAAACGTCAAACTTACGACCAATACGGCCATGCAGCTTTTGAACAAGGCGGCGGTGGTGGTCATGGTGGTCATGGTGGTTTTGGCGGCGGTCATGGCGACTTTGGCGATGTTTTTGGTGATGTTTTTGGCGATATTTTTGGTGGCGGCGGTGGTCGACGTCAATCTCGTCAGCAGCGTGGATCTGATTTGCGTTACAACATGGACTTAAGCTTAGAAGAAGCGGTTCGTGGTAAAGAAGTCGAAATTAAAATACCAACCTGGGTAGGTTGTGATCCATGTGATGGCAGCGGTGCAAAGGCTGGCTCTAAGCCAAAAACATGTACTACGTGTCATGGTGCTGGGCAAGTACAAATGCGCCAAGGCTTTTTTGCTGTTCAGCAAACGTGTCCTACGTGTCAGGGGCAAGGTCAGATTATTTCTAACCCTTGTGATAGCTGTCATGGACAGGGCCGCGTAGAAAAAACGAAAACCTTATCGGTTAAAATTCCTGCGGGTGTTGATACCGGCGATCGTATTCGCTTAACGGGCGAAGGCGAAGCGGGAATGCATGGTGCGCCTTCTGGCGACTTGTATGTGCAAGTATCTGTTCGTGAACACCGTATTTTTGTACGTGACGCAAATAACTTACATTGTGAAGTTCCTATTAGCTTTACTACAGCGGGTCTTGGTGGCGAAATTGAAGTGCCAACACTTGATGGACGCGCTAAGCTGAAAATTCCTTCTGAAACACAAACGGGCAAAATGTTCCGTATGCGTGGCAAAGGCGTTAAATCTGTTCGCAGTGGTGCAATAGGCGACTTAATTTGTAAAGTGGTTATTGAAACACCAATAAACCTGAACGAACGTCAGCGTGAATTATTAGAAGAATTAGAAGAAAGCATGGGCAAAGATAGCTCAAAAAACCGTCCTAAAGAGCAAGGCTTTTTTGACGGTGTTAAAAAGTTTTTTGATGATTTAACTAAATAATTAATGTGTTTTATAATATTAAACGGCGCTTTTTAGAGCGTCGTTTTTTTTTGCTTAAAATAATAGCGTAGCAACATATGACACCAGCAATAGAGTTACTGAAAAAACAAAAAATTGGTTTTGAATTATTAAGCTATGAGCACGATCCAAACACCACTAACTTTGGCCTTGAAGCAGCCCAAAAGCTAAACCTTAATAGGGATCAGGTTTTTAAAACCATAGTGCTGGAAAACCAAGATGGACAGCTCATAGTCGCCATTACACCTGTTTCTCAGCAAGTTAACTTAAAGCTGCTTGCCTCATTGTGTGGCGCTAAAAAGGTAGCTATGGCTGCGGCAAAAAAAGTGCAAGCAAGCACAGGTTATGTATTAGGAGGCGTGAGCCCACTGGGACAAAAAAAACGTCTTGCTACTTTTTTGCACAGCAGCGCTGCACAATTTGCATGTATTTATGTAAGTGCAGGTAAACGAGGCTTAGACATTGCAATTAACCCCCATGAGTTAGCCAAATTAACAGCAGCAGTGTTGGGGGAATTTTAATCAGCATTGATTTTATAACGCTTAGTTAATTAAATTACTGCAAAAATGGAGGACAAATGGCAAAGCCAAATAAAAAAGGGCCAACCAAAACGGTCGATATATTTTGCTCAAGCTGCAGGGCACCTTTATTTAAGTATCGTAAAGGGGGGAAAGGTGCGTTAGTTAAATGTTTTATTGAGCGTATTAGCCAAGACTATACTAAGCAGCCTTGTATTTGCCCAAAATGCGAACGCCCATTTGCGCGGCCCGCGATTATTAAAGGCACTGCTGCGTATAAAATGATTGGTGGAAAAGTCACTTTTAAATAAAGCATCTGTTTATTTCAATATTCAGATTAGAGCGGACATAAGCCCTTGATTGAATTTGCTACATTGATAAACTTAACCGGTTTTGCTGTTTCAATGATTGAAAAATACCCTCCCCACGGATCGGGCCAGTCAATTGGGTTTTTAAAATGGAAAAGGATAGACGTGTGATTGCACTTTTATTTGATATTGTAGGTATGACGGGTACTGCTTTAGTAGTGGGTTCATTTTTTTTGTTACAACTAAATAAAGTATCACCAGCGAGTTTGCTTTATAACATGATGAACTTAACCGGCGCTATATTGCTGCTTATTAGTCTTTGTTATAACTTTAATTTAGCCAGTTTTGTAATTGAAATATTTTGGATTGCAGCCTCTTTAATTGGTTTATATAAATATGTTAAAAATAAACCAAAGCTAGCCAAAGCTTAATTATACTTTTATACCGTGAAATTGCCTTATTTCACGGTTTTTATGTTTTTAATACAATTGTTAACAAAAAGTTTATATCTCTCTTTGCATTATGCAGATAAACTATACCCCATTATTAATAGCTAACATTACCCGTTTTATAGGCGTTTATGTTCTTCATTCCTAAAAAAATTATTTTCGCATTTTTATTGCTACTCTTGTTGTTAACATTCACTTTTTGGTTTGGTCGAATACATGACTTAGAGCAAGCAAAAAAACAAGCCGACCAACAAGTAAGCCAATTAAATAACTACATTGATAATGAGCTTGCTCGATTTGCTGCGATCCCGCAATTACTCACCAATAACAACTTACTCATTCGCTTTACTAATAATGAAGAAGAGCATTATAGCGCTATTAACAACTACTTAGCGGATATACAAAAAGCCAGTGGCGCATCTGATATTTATATACTTAATACTCAGGGCGAGGTTGTTGCGAGCAGCAATTGGCAGGCCGATTATACTTTTTTAGGGAATAACTTTTCATTTCGACCGTATTTTAAACAAGCATTTGCGGGTGAAAAGGTAGCTTATTTTGCGCTTGGTCAGCGTTCAAAAGAGCGTGGATTATATTTTTCGCAGGCTATTTATCATGAAGGTAAAGCAATTGGGGTTGTGGCGCTAAAAGTAAATGTTGCTAAGTTTGAAGACGACAGATCGCTGCTTAATACGGCAGCAGGTAGTCATTTTTATTTACAATTAGCAGATAATGTTATTGCTATGTCGGATGAGCCTAATTGGCGTTTAAACAGTTTTCAAGAGCTGGATATTGCAGCCAGGCGGGAAATAAATCAACGTCGTGCTTATTTAGATTACCAGCCGGGTCTTATTCCTTTACAACAATTTAATAGCCAAAACATTGCACAATTTAAAATTGCTAAGCGTTTATATGTAGTGGCCTCTAAGCCATTAAAACACTTTAATGCTCAAATGAACGTATTAGTAGATGTTTCTAACATAGCAGCCATGCAGTTACCTCGGTTGTTATGGTTGATGATTTTTTATTGTGTGTTTATTTTTATCGTTTATAGCTTACTTGCACGTTTTGCTGGTTATAAAAAACTACTTTATTCTAGGCACAGTTTAGAGCAAAAAGTGATTGAGCGTACCCAAGCACTTGAAAAAGCTCAAACCGCTTTAGTACAGTCTGCAAAACTTGCCACCATAGGGCAATTAAGCGCAGGCATAAACCATGAAATTAACCAGCCTTTGTGTGCCATGAACGCTTATTTAGCCAGTGCAAAAATATTGCTAAATAAAGGTAAGTTAACAGCATTAAACGAGAACTTAGTCATTATTGAGGGCTTAGTAGAGCGGGTGCATAAAATTGTTGCGCAATTAAAACACTTTAGTAAACCTTCAAAAATGCAACTAAGGCCGCACCCTTTGTCGGCATTATTAAATAACGCTTTAATGATCACTCATTCACAACTAAAACAAGATGATATTAGCGTTATTCCTCCGCAGTTTGAGCAAAATATTACCGTTTTGGTCGACTCGCTTAAGTTTGAACAAGTATTAGTTAACGTTATTACTAATGCATCGCAGGCAATGAGTAACTGCGCAACGCGGCAATTAAGTTTTGAAGTTGAATGCTTTGATGGACGCGTAAAACTATCGATATTAGATACAGGATCTGGCATAGAACACCATACTTTAGGCTCTATTTTTGAACCATTTTATAGTACCAAGTCGAGTACCGGTTTAGGCCTTGGTTTATCAATATCTAAGCAAATCATCGACTCGTTTGATGGTCGTTTAAGTGCGCATAATCGCCCAGAAGGGGGGGCGCAGTTTATTATTTGTCTTTGGAGTACTGCGGAGTCACAACATGATTGAGCCACTGCTTTGTAAACAGGTAATGGTTATTGATGATGAGGCGATGATCCGCGATTCGTTAAATCAATTACTCACTTTGGAAGGCTACCAAGTTCAATGTTTTAGTGATGGGGCAACGGCGCTTAGTCGCTTAAGCCGAGGCTATAGCGGCGTGGTCCTTAGCGACATTAATATGCCAGCAATGGACGGGCTTACGTTACTTGAGCAAATAAAAGCGTTTGATAGTGAGTTACCGGTTATATTTTTAACTGGGTATGCCGATGTGTCGGTGGCGGTAAAAGCGATGCAGTTAGGCGCTTATGATTTATTTGAAAAACCCCTTAACGAGCATTTAATAGATTGTATTGCCAGAGCGTGCGATAAACGCAGCCTAGTAATGGAAAACCGCGCTCTTAAACGCGCGGTAGAAAAAACCTCAGCGCCGGGTGTGCGTATTTTAGGTGATACGCCTAAAATGCAGCACATGATGAAGCTGCTTAATACCGTGATAGATACTCCTGCAGATATATTAATTGAAGGTGAAACCGGGACTGGCAAAGAGCTGGTTGCACGTTACTTACATGACCACAGTAACCGTTCAAGCTGTCAATTTGTGGCGATTAACTGTGGTGCTGTGCCAGAGCAGCTCATAGAAAGTGAACTGTTTGGTGCTGTAAGCGGTGCATATACAGGGGCCACAAAAAATAGAAAGGGTAAATTTGAATTTGCCCAAGGTGGCACTGTTTTTTTAGATGAAATAGAAAGCACCCCGTTGTCGTTACAAGTAAAGTTACTGCGTGTACTAGAGGAGCGAAAGGTAACGCCGGTTGGCGCTAATCATACCGTTAACTTAGATATTCGCATTGTTGCTGCTACTAAAGTTGATTTGCTGGCATTGGTGAATGAAGGTGGGTTTAGAGCCGATTTATATTATCGCCTTAGTTTGGTCAAAGTAAGCATTCCAGCGCTGCGCGATCGAAAAGCTGATATTCCTTTATTATTTAAGCATTTTAGCTCAATTGCGGCAACGCGGTTTTACAAACCACTTGGGGCATTAAATGTAGAGTTAGAACAACGTTTATTAGCCTATGACTGGCCAGGTAACGTGCGTGAACTGAGAAACCAAGCAGAACGAGCAGTATTGTTAGGGCCTGAATTAGCATTTGCGCAAAGTGATTCAGCTGATCAACAAGTGTTATCACAAGATTTAAGTTTGGCCGAAAAGGTCAGTTATTATGAGCAATCTTTAATAGAAGAAGCGTTAGAGCGTAACCATGGCAGTATAAAAAACACCATGGGCACGCTGCAAATTGCGCGTAAAACCTTGTACGACAAAATGAGTAAATATGGTCTAAACCGGGATATGTTTACTGATTAGGGCATGTAGTAGTGTGCGATAAAGGTGATGTTTTTAAATAAAAGTGTGCGGATATCCGCACACTTTTTTGCTTTAAAAACAGTGTTAATCATTTAACTTGCTGAAATTTATGTTTATTTAGTAGTTGGCCATCATTTTGCTTCTTGAATTCAAGTATTAAGTGCAATCATTATGCAGCCACCAGAACTTCTGATTGCCCCGTAAATAATTCATGAGG
>NZ_JBEONZ010000032.1:0-37779 GCF_040308705.1 Pseudoalteromonas sp. 19-MNA-CIBAN-0066 | reverse complement strand
CTGCTGTACCGAACCTTATCAGATCAACCGGCCAAGATAATTGTCGCTAGACCGGCCACCGTAATTGTCGCTTAATAAGCAGCCTTACTGTGATTTTAACTAAGTGATAATTCAATTAAATTTGCGCATAACTTACTACATAATTAACGCCTATAAATAAGCTTAAGTCTTTAACCTAGTTAATCGCTTTATTTTATCTTCTATTCCAATAGCTAACTAACATTTCTATTTCAATCCCATGCTGTTTTATTACTCTTTATGAGTAACAATCCGGCCATAATATTTGAATTGATATACCATATGCTTATACTTTGGCTATCAGTTGTAATAGTTTTTTATAAATAAACCTCAAAAAGATCTGGTTTATCACTGTTACACTCATGGGTTTTACCTGTATTTACATAGCTAGTTTTACAAAATAACGCTATTAACAGTAATAAATCAGCTGGTTTAGTTCGTTTTATAAGCAGGTGCTTTAAATAGCCTATTATGTAGGGTTTTAATTTTCAGTTTTAGTTATATTTGGTTTAATTATTAGTTATTTTAATTATGTTAAATTGTGGTGTGATTATGTTTATCACAGTAATGCGCTTGGTTATTTAACTAAAACTCCCTGCTGATAGTGGTTTTAACTATGAACTTCTAAGTTGTTGAAAGACAGCTGGTATAAAACAGAGTAATGGAAACGCGCTTCCCCATAATGTTTGATTGCTATTTGTAGTATGACTTTTTAAGTATAATTTTTAAGTGTATTTTAATTAGGCTAGTTTTAAAGATTGAAGTGCCCTGCACTGTATATAGTTATTGTTGCGTAATAATGTAATTAAATATGATGGTTAATCCGATAATATTCGCAGTACACTTGCTGTTAACGATAACCTAAAGCGTTAACAACAAGTAGCCACTGGTGATTTAATTAATTTTGCCAAGCTCATCTTTCAGATGTTTTAGTTTAAGCTTTCTGCTGTAATCTTTTTTTGATACTTACTAACTTTATCACTTTTACCTGCTTGTTTAGCATCTAGCAGATCTTCTTCATATTCAGCAATATCATTGTTAGCATCGTTTATTTTTTCTATTAAATCTTCTTTCAATATTTTTTCGCTGCAATTAGCTTTTGCTGCATGTAATGCCTTTTTTAACCCTTCAATCTTGTATTTATTGCCATGTTCCTTAGCTATGGCAAGCTGGCTTTCTATCTCGCAAAATTTTTTTCACAGCCAGTCAAATCACTACACGCTAATGATGCTGCAACCGATGTAGATGACAGCATAAATAGAATACCTGCTGTTGTTGGTATTACTTTATATTTTGAAAATATATTAATCATCAGCTTTGTCCAAACATAATAATTATTAAATTATGCGTAATTGTTACAAACAAAAAAGCGCCAAATATAAATTTAGCGCTTTTAGAGTATGGCATTAACAGCTTAAATTAATGCAGTGCCGCAGTAAACGGAATGCTTTCACAAATTTTAGCTTCCGCTATTAGTAGCTCTTCTAGGCGTATGTCTACTTCTTCTTTATCAAAATACTCATACGCTAGTTCTACAAATAAGTTTTTATGTTTTTCTTCTGATTCGGCAATCGCAATGTAAAACTCTTTTTCTTTGCCCTCTGGTAACGCTTGCGCCACTAGTGAAAAACGTTCGTGCCCTCTTGCCTCAATTACCCCACCGACTAATAATCGATCCATTAAAAAACCGTCGCGGCCGTGTCTAAATAAAGCACGTATTTGTTTTATATAAGGGTCTTTTTTGTCGTCACCTAAATTTACATCACGTGAAATTAAAATTTTCAGCACTTCTTTAAAATGAATCATTTCTTCAAGTGCTAAGTCTGCCATAGCTGTAACCAGTTTACGTTTATCGGGGTAATGCGACAGCATAGACATGGCCATACCCGATGCTTTTTTTTCGGCTGCGGCGTGGTCTTGTAAAAAAGTATCGAAGTCATCAAGTACAACTTCGGTCCATTCAAATGGAGTGTGGTATTTCAATTCAAACATGCTCTGTACTACTTATAACAAGGTGTAAAATAATGCGCAGATTTTAGCGTATATTAGGTAAAAAATCATGCTCCTAAGCCTGTAAAGTTAAACCTTGTAGCGTAACAGTTTATCTATGCGCCCTTTTGCTGTTGATTCAACTTTTAGCGGATGTTTTATATCGTTCCAGGCAGTAACTTTGCCGCCCATATTCATTTTTTCAAAATCTGTTTTATTACTTTTAATCGCTAAAAAATCACAGAGCATTTTGTAGCTTTGCGGTTTTGCTATATTTATTGATAAAAAGCGTTGCTCTTGGTGTTTAAAATAATTTTTAGCGTCATTGATATGCGCGTTATAACAATGCGTTAAGTAACTATCATCGTTTATATTATCAATTGTTAAATTACTAAATGTATTTAAATAACAATGCTTTATATGAATATTAAAGCCACCATCAGTGCGTGTTAAATTAGTATGCATACGTAATAATAATTGCTTTATTGATGGTAGCCATACGTTAAGCTCACGCTCTAAATAAATAAATTTTGCATCCGGATAATACTTATCGAGAGCTTTATAATCATTAAAAATTGGCGTATCGGCAATTGCATGGGCGTTATCAAAACAATTGTTTGTGTAAGCAGTATGCGCTGTTGGTATACCAAACTCTAAAAAAGCATGGCAAACACTTGTAGTGCCTGTACGGGGTAAACCAATAATAAATATTTTGTTATTCATACTATTAAATTTAACTAAAGCGGGTTAATAAAATAACTAAAGCACTTATAAGCATAGTTAAAAATGTAGCTATAACACCAATTTGGCGGTACTTTAGGTTTTTTTCTACTATGCCAAAATTATGAAAAACGCGGCCTATAAGCAACATTGCACCAAGTGCATGGCAATAATGACTCGCTAACCCCTGATATTCTGCTAAAAAAAGCAAAATAATAGCAAACGGTACATATTCCATAAAATTACCATGGGCACGAATTGCCCGTTGCAACTGTGGATTTTCGCCTTCACCAAGTGATATTTGCGCTGCCCTGCGCACGTTTATTACATTAAAGCTTAAGTAAATATAGTAAAATGCAAGTAATGCAGCGTATGTTGAAATGATCACAGTATTATCCTAATATTTTTGGCAATAATAACACACAAGTTAACCTTCATTATCAGAAGTTTAGCTTACAACTATGCTAAAGTATTAATAATACTCTTATACAATAAAGCATAAGGATTTTATGTTTGTACCTCGCAAAGTAGCCGACAGTTATCGAGAAATGATAAATAGTATTGGCTTTTACCCTTCTTTACTTTCAATTGCATTTTTAACCTTTGCGGTTATTACGATGTCGGTTGAATATATGCCCATTATTGAAAAGCTAAAGTCGTTTATATCTGTAGTATTAGTAGATAGCGCCGAAAATGCGCGAACTGTTTTAAGTACCTTAGCCGGCAGTATTATTTCGTTAACTGTGTTTAGTTTTTCAATGGTAATGGTGGTATTAAACTCAGCCAGTGCCAGTTTATCGCCGCGTGTAGTACCTGGATTAATAACCCGGAAATCTCACCAACTGGTATTAGGTTTTTATTTAGGCAGTATTATTTACTCAGTAATTATGCTCATAAATATTAATAAACTCGAGAATGGCGCCATGGCTATACCGGCACTTGGGGTATTATTTGCGCTTATTTTTGGTTTGATTTCGTTAGGGCTATTCGTATTTTTTATTCACTCTATATCTCGCGCTATTCAAGTAGATAATGTTTTAAATGGTTTATTTAGCCAAACAAAAAGTGAAATTAAAACCATTATTAAAAGTCAGCAAGAAGCGCCGCTTAAAAATCTTCCCGACTTTACTGATTGGCATTCTATAAATAGTCAAACTGAAGGCTACTACAAAGGAGTGCACACCGATAAGCTTTGCGCCTTATTATCTGCAGAAGAAATTGAGCTTTATATCACTGTTAAACAAGGTTATTTTACAGTTAAAGGTTATCCATTTTTAAAGTGTAATAAAGATATTTCAAGTAATGATGAGTTAATTACTAAAATTTTAAGCTGTTTTATTTTTTATATAGAAGAGTATATTAGCGACCATTATCGTTATGGTTTAACGCAAATATCAGAAATAGCCGTTAAAGCGATGAGCCCAGGCATAAACGATCCGGGTACAGCAGTTAAAGCCATTGATATGTTGAGTATTTTATTAATTAAACGACTTTCAATAAGTGATATTAATTACAGCTTTAAACACAGCAAAGATACGCCATTATTATATATACACGAAACCCGCTTTGATGAATTACTGCATGATAATTTTACACCGCTACGTAATTACGCTAAAGGCGATGCGTACGTAATGACCAATGTGTTAGAAGCATTTAAAAATATTTTATTTGTTGCTCACGAAAATTCAGCGGCGAGGGAAAGTTTATTTAATTATTTAAATGCTATTGTTGATGACATTAACGAGCACGTAACGAATGAGTACGACAGGCAGGAAATTAATAATATGCTTAAATCAATTGCCCGTATTAGTAAGCAACAAGGTGATACATTACTGGCACGTTTTAAGCGCCAGTAAGTTATAAACTTAATCTATATAATAAACTGCATAACTAGATGCAGTTATAATGATTTCACCTGCATGATAGGCATCGGGAACATAATTACTCGGTGTACTATCTGAGAGCATCACTTTTTCGGCGCGCATATAAGGGGCTGATTGCACATTTAATGGCTGCATAGATGCGCTATATAAGCCTTTTAACTCTACGCCAAACTCACTGCTAAACTCTTTAGCTGCATCGCGAGTATCTTTTATAGCCAGTTTTTGCGCTTTTTTGTAGAGTTCATCGTAATTGCTTGCTAAAAAACGCGTATGGTTAATTTCGTTAATACCATTGTTTACTAAGTTTTGTAGTAACTCGGGATATTTATTAATGGCATTAAGCTTAACCGTTAAAGATCTGCTAACCCTAAAACCTTTAAATTGTTGCTCACCGCTTTCACGATTATATTGGCTTTCTCGGTTTATTGATATTTGCCCGGCATTAATATCTGCATCACTTACACCTAATGCTGTTACTAATTTTATTGCCTTAGCCATGGTTATATCGGTTTTATTTTTTGCAGCAATTAAATCTTTATCTATTTCGGTAATGCCAACATTTAATAATACATGGTCTGGCATGGTGGTAATTGTTGCCTCACCTTTAACATAAATATGCGGTGTATCGGGTGTGGCCGCAGCAAATGCATTAAAGCTCAGTGCTGCACCTAAAAATAAAGTAAACGTTTTCATAAGTGAATCCTTTTATATTAACCGTAACAACTGGTTATATTACTAACTTTATTAAATTCGCAATCCTTTATTGGTCACTAATTTAATACAAAAAGTATTTACAGCCTGCTATATATTAAGCTTATTAAACACTTTAAGTGGTTAATTACAGATGAACAAGTACAAAAAACAGGCCGTAGCCTGTTTTTTAATTATTACTAAATACTAAGTTGCAGCTTTAAATGCTACTGCGCTTATAGTTACGGTACTTAGGTAACCAGTAGTTTTTATCGATAGCAGCCCATAGTGCGTCGTCAGAAATATCAAGAGCAACGCCCTCTTCAATCGCTTTTTTGCCTACAGCAAATGCAATACGTTTACTTAGGGTTTCAATTTCTGTAAGTGCCGGCAATAAACTTCCTTTACCTGTGTTTGCACGCGGCGATGATTCAGCCAGCATTTCGCTAGAAACACTTAACATAGCATCTGTAATACGCGTTGCTTTTGCAGCTATAACCCCTAAACCAATTCCCGGGAAAATATAACTGTTGTTACACTGCGGAATTGGGAAAAGCTCACCATTATATTCAACTGGGGCAAATGGGCTACCTGTAGCAACAAGTGCTTTACCTTCGGTCCAGTTAATAATATCTATTGGGTGTGCTTCTACCTGTTTTGACGGGTTACTTAATGGGAAAATAATAGGTTGTGCACAACCTGAATACATAGCGCGTATTACTTGTTCGGTAAATAAACCAGGTTGGCCCGAAACACCAATTAAAATATCGGGTTTAGAGCAATGCATTACATCAAGTAATGACGCAAATTCGCCGCTGTACGTCCATTCACTCAAACGAGCTTGTGGTTGCGCTAAAACTTGCTGAAAGTCGCGTAGACCTTCCATACCTTCCGATAACAAACCAAAGCGGTCAACCATAAATACCTGGCTGCGTGCTTGCGCTTCGCTAATACCTTCAAAAACCATTTGGCTTACAATTTGCTCAGCAATACCACAACCCGCAGAGCCAGCACCAACAAATACTACTTTTTGATCTGCTAGGCGTTCGTTTTTAACTCTACACGCAGCAAGCAATGAGCCAACAGTTACTGCAGCTGTGCCTTGAATGTCGTCATTAAAACTACAAATTTCATTGCGGTAACGTTTCAGCAGTGGCATCGCATTTGGCTGAGCAAAGTCTTCAAACTGTAGTAATACATTTGGCCAGCGACGCTTGATTGCTTTAATAAATAAGTCTAAAAACTCATCGTACTCATCTTGAGTAATACGCTTATGACGCGCACCCATATACATAGGATCGTTTAATAGCTTCTCGTTATTTG
This sequence comes from Pseudoalteromonas sp. 19-MNA-CIBAN-0066, assembly GCF_040308705.1. Classification (NCBI taxonomy): domain Bacteria; kingdom Pseudomonadati; phylum Pseudomonadota; class Gammaproteobacteria; order Alteromonadales; family Pseudoalteromonadaceae; genus Pseudoalteromonas; species Pseudoalteromonas sp. 19-MNA-CIBAN-0066. Next base: position 31,156 of record NZ_JBEONZ010000032.1, on the reverse strand, counting down.
TACCCACATCTAGCATTACCGGTAATGTATACGCAGGGCTAATGCCACCACATGCGGTATACAAAGATAGCTTACCAATAGGAATACCCATGCCACCAATACCTTGGTCACCTAAGCCTAAAATGCGTTCACCATCGGTTACCACAATTACTTTTACTTTACCTTTGGTGGCATTGCGTAAAATGTCGTCTATTTGAAAACGATTTTCATATGAAATAAATAATCCACGTGCGCTGCGATATATATCTGAGAATTTTTCACAGGCATCACCCACTGTTGGGGTGTAAATTATTGGCATCATTTCTTCAATATGATCACGCACTAAACGATAATAAAGTGTTTCGTTATTATCTTGAATTGCACGTAAATAAATATGCTTATTAAGATTGTCGGTAAAACTAGAATACTGCTGGTAACAACGCTCTACCTGCTCTTCGATTGTTTCATAACGAGGAGGCAGTAAACCCGCAATATTAAAGTTTTCGCGTTCTTTTTGGCTAAATGCACTGCCTTTATTGAGTAATGGCGTTTCAAGAAGGCCGGGGCCAGAATGATGAATATAAAGATAATTTGGATCGGTATTTGTAGTCATATTTCCAAGCTTTACTTAGTCTTAAGTTATGATCTGCCATTATCGGTGTTAAAGGCTAAATTGCAATGCTATTTAACCTTGTCAGACCATTGAGAATATATAAATGCGCTAATTTTAAACACTAGCTTAGCGCATTTGTATTATACATAATTTAGAATTTTAAAGTGGCGCTTTTATCAGTTAAATCAGACAAAGCCACCCCTTCACGGCGAGGATCGGCGCCGCCTATTAATGTGTTGTTTTTTACTTCAACTGCATGTAAACCAGAATTTAAATCTAAAATTCTAACATTATGACCACGCTTGCTAAGTGCTGGCGCTAATGCTTCAAGCGCAGTGCCTTTTTCAAGGCTAGTGTAGTCGTTACGATTAGTAGTACGTGGTAGATTAATTGCTTCTTGAACAGATAAATCCCAATCAAGCACGCCAATTACCACTTGCGCAACGTAACTAATAATACGGCTTCCGCCAGGAGAACCGACAACCAAACGTAAACTTCCATCTTTATTAAATACCATTACTGGCGACATAGAGCTGCGCGGGCGCTTGCCAGCTTCAACTCGGTTTGCTACAAGCTGGCCGTTTTTACGCGGCGATAATGAAAAGTCAGTCAGTTGATTATTTAAAATAAAACCATTTACCATTACCGTTGAGCCAAAAGCCATTTCTATTGAACTGGTCATAGACACTGCATTACCTTGGCTATCTACAATCGACACATGGCTGGTTGATGGCAATTCGAACGAGTCATCTTTGGCATAACTTAAGTAATCAACTGGGTTACCAGCAACGGCTGTTATATCTTGCTCGGTAATTAGTTTTGCACGTGTGGCTATATAGTCTTTATTTAATAATTCCTTGGTAGGTACTTGGGTAAAATCGGGATCGCCCATGTAAACATCCCTATCGGCAAACGCAATTCTTGATGCTTGGCTAAAGTAATGCAGTGCTTGCTCACCATTGGCTGGCAGTGCGCCCATGTTTTTATGCTCTAATAAGCCAAGCATTTGCAGCACAGCTACCCCGCCGCTACTGGGTGGTGCCATAGAACATACATTATAAACACGGTACTCAATACATACCGCCTCGCGCTCTTTGCTAGTGTAATTAGCCAGATCTTGCTCATTTAATTTGCCAGGCGCTATTTTAGAGTGCTGTACCGCATTAACCATTTGTTTGGCATTAGCGCCCTTATAAAATGCATCAATACCATTACTAGCAATCTCTTTGTATAAATTAGCTAATGGCTGGTTTTTTTTGATGCTACCTATCGCAATTAATTTACCGTTTGGGAAAAAGTAGTCGTTAATTACTGGCATGCTCATTACGCCAGGGTTTAATTGGCGCTGCAGTAAACCCTGTAATCGCGGCGAAACCTCAAAGCCTTGCTCTGCAAGCTCAATGGCTGGTTTAAATAAATCAGCCCAAGGTAGTTTACCGTATTGTTTATGTGCGTTAGCAAAGGCATGTAAAACCCCTGGCACACCTACTGAGCGTCCACCTACTATGGCTTCAATCCACTTCACGGCTTTGCCATGCTTATCTAAAAACAATGTTTCGTCGGCGTTTTCTGGTGCAGTTTCACGGCCATCAAAACTGGTTAATTTGTTGTTTACTTTGTTGTAGTACAGCATAAAGGTGCCGCCACCAATACCTGACGATTGTGGTTCTACTAAAGTCAGTACCAGTTGCGTTGCTATTGCAGCATCAACAGCGCTGCCGCCTTGCGCTAATATTTGCTGCCCAGCACGAGATGCATACGGGTTAGCTGCAACCACCATATAATTATTGCCGCTCACGGCTTGTTTATGTACTAAGCCGGTTGCGGCTTCTGGCTCGCGCGTTTCAATTTGAGTAAGGGGTTGTGCAAATAAAGGAAAAGACGTTGCACATAATGTAATAGCAAGTAATGCGTGATGTTTAAAGTTCATAAAGAGTAAATAACCTAAATTATCAGGAGTTAATTGGCATCTTAAAGTTAAACAGGCACAATATGCAAAAATTAATACTAAAAATTACAATTAAATGCTTAATTTACCAGTGCAACCTCGTTATTTACTCCCTCCTTTATTTTTAATGCTGCTAAGCGTTACTTTTGCTACTTTTGATTTAAATGACTTACTCGAATTTAATCGCGATTTAGTTACTCAGGGCGAATTGTGGCGAGTTTTTAGCAGCCAATTTGTTCATGCTAACTGGGCACATTTGGCGCTAAACTGCGGCGGTATTATTTTAATTTGGTTACTACATGGCGAATATACGTCGCCTAAACGCTACGCTATTAATATTAGCTTATTGGCTCTGTGGTGCGGCTTAGGTGTTTACTGGTTTTGCCCCAGTATTTATATTTACACTGGGCTAAGCGCACTGTTACATGGCGTTATTATTTGGGGCGCAGTTAAAGATACAACACTTGAGCTTAAGTCGGGCTATTTATTGTTTATTGGGGTGTGGCTTAAAATAATATTTGAGCAGCTAAATGGTCCTAATGCTGATATTGGTAAGCTTATAAACTCAACCGTTGCAATTGACGCGCACTTAATTGGTGCTATTGGTGGTACTTTATTAGCTGCACCTTTATTAGTTAACTACATTAAAAACAAAAACTAAATATAAAAAACGCCACTTAAAAGTGGCGTTTTAGGTGTAACTTGTTATTAATCGTTACAGGGTTTCTTTAAACAGTTTATAAATACGGCGATATTCATCTAACCAGCTCGATGGCTGCACAAAACCGTGCGGCTCTACCGGAAAAATAGCCGTTTCAAAGTTTTCTTTTTCAAGCTCAATTAAACGCTGTACTAATCTAACCGTATCTTGAAAAAACACGTTGTCGTCAACCATAGGCGCATTAATTAATAAGCGTTTGTTTAAACCCTCAGCATAGTAAATAGGCGAACTGCGCTCATATGCAATTGGATCAACATCCGGATGGTTTAATATATTTGCCGTGTACGGCGCATTATAATGAGCCCAATCGGTAACGGGGCGAAGTGCAGCACCCGCTTGAAACAATTCTGGCGCGGTAAATAACGCCATAAAGGTCATAAAGCCGCCATAAGAGCCGCCATACGTGCCTACAGCTTGCGTATTTACGTTGGCATTTTCTGCCATCCATTTAACCCCATCAGCTAAATCTTGGGTTTCGGGTGTACCCATTTGACGATAAATTGCCGTACGCCAATCACGTCCATAGCCTTTAGATGCGCGGTAATCCATATCCATTACTACATAACCTTCGTCAGCTAATAACGAATGAAACATAAACTCACGAAAATACCCAGACCAGCCCAAGTGCGAATTTTGTAAGTAACCTGCACCGTGGTTAAAAATAACCGCTTTACGCTTTTTACCCACTTCGCCCTCTACATAATCAGCCGGATAGTACACTTTTGCGTAAATAGGTTGATCAGTATGGCTAGATGGCACTGCAATTATTTTAGGGGCTGTTAGCTTTTTAGCTAAAAACTCATCCGAAACCGTATGTGTTAACCGGGTAACCTGTGTGTTTGCTTTTGCATCAGCCACATACAACTCAGTTGGTAACATAATTGTTGAGTGCTTTAACAACAGCTTGGTTTGATCAGGGCTAAGTGTATAGTCGGTCATGCCATTAAGGTCGGTTACTTGCTCGTTTTTACCGGTTAGTGGATTTACACGGTAAATTTCGTATAGGCCTGGGTGTTCAACGTTAGCTTTATAATAAATAGCACTGTTATCGTCGGTAAGCGTAAGGTTAGATACTTCAAACTTACCTGTTGTTAGCGCTGTTGCTTTACCATTTAACGGCTTTTTATAAAGCTGACTGTAACCCGACTGCTCTGATAAATAATATAAGGTGTTAGAGTTGTGTAGCCAGCCAAAATCGTTAAAAGCATAGGCTATCCAAGCGTCGTCATGTAAACGATGTTGCGACACTAACTTATTATTTTTAAAATCGACGGTTGCTAACCAGCGATCTTTGTTATCCCACGCTTCTAGCATTATTGCTACGTTTGAGCCGTCGTCGTTCCAAATTATAGGGCTTTGATCCCAGCCCCAATCGCTAATTAAATTTATACCACGCGGCGCTTTTTTAGACTTATACGTTTTACCATCACGGGCATAGTTTTCTTTTTTAACCGCTGCTAATACGTCTTCATCAAAGCCCGGTAGGGTATCAAAGCTTAAGGTATTTTGACTTTTATCGTTTAAATTAATGTATACCAGCTCTGAAGTTTGCGACTTTTCGTCAGCTACTCGGCGGCGCGCTTTTTTAGGTTCAATGCGGGCATCATCGGTAATATAATTTGGCATTATATCGCTATCATCGCGCCAATCTCTTTGCTCTTGCACTACCACTAATAAAGCATCACCATTTGGCGATAACTGCACGTCTTTTACACTATTACCTTTGCCTAAATAAAACTCAGTATTAGCAATTGAGCTATTTTGCTGCTTAAGCTGTGCTTTGCGTGCTTGTTTATCTTTATTGTTTTTATGCGTTAGCGCTATGTAATCAATAAGTTTGTGCTGCTCTTTAGCAATATAACTGCTTGGCTCTGTAATGCCCTGGGGCTTATCTGCCAGTTTTAAATTAGCAATTTCAGTGGTTAAGCCTGAGCTTAAGTCAACTTTAAAAAATGTATTACCTTGACGATAAGCTAAGCTGCCATCATTTAAAAATTGTGGTTTAGATTCAGTGCTAGAGGTATGCGTTACTTGTTGAATTGCACCTGTTGTAACGCTTTTTACAAATATATTACCCTCAAATACATAGGCTTGCAGGGCTTTATTTTTTGAATAAACAGCTTTATTTGCACCTACAGTGTGCAGTTTATTAAGTGCTATTTGCTCTGCGCTTTGGCTTGTAATTGATTGGCTAAATAAGTTACGTAACTCATTACCTTGCTCTTTACGTGCATAAATAATGGTAGCAGAATCACTGCCCCAAAATGCGCGCTCTGGTTGACGTCCAAGCCAATCGGGATGGGCCATAGCTTGCTCTAACGTTATTTTAGTAGAGCCCATATCGGCGGGGGTATTAACAACGGCAGCAACAGGAGACGTTGTTACATTATTTTGCGTAGCTGTTGAAGATGATGCAGTTGCTTGACACCCTGCTAAAAAAACACTTGAGGCAACAGCCAGTGCTATTAATGTTTTGGACGATGAGATATTAAAAATCATAGTGCTTCTTAACGGTAATTATAATTAAGCCGTATTTAAGCAGAAGCACTTTGGTGATTGCAATTTTTTAAGACAAACGCCGGTGTAACTGAGTTAGGTTGCTTATTCTAAGCGTAAATCTAGCCAAACTAGTCGATGATCACTCGACGCATTTCTGTCTTTAATTAAGCGGTATAGCTGGCTATTTTTAGTTGGCCAAAATACCCCACCATCAATAATTTTTAACCCATAATGCGATGGCAAAACATAGTCAACCCGTGCTTGCCAACTTGCACTGTAATTTTTAGCATGGCTGTGCTGTGGATATTGCTCTTTTGCGCCAGCACTTTGCGGTATAAAACTGGCGTTTACAAGCGGATGCTTAAGTAGCTGATCTGTAGTTATAGTTCGCTGTTTATCACCCTCAGGGGCGGCATTTAAGTCACCTAAAATAACAAACCGAGACTGAGCATTTAAACCGCCTTTTTTACCTTTATCGTCATAAATATAATCGGCATTATTAATGTAGTCTGCAACTAACCTTACTTCATCATGGTTACGCTTGCCGTTTCTGTCCTCTAAGCCATCAAAAACCGGCGGGGTTGGGTGCGATGCAAGTATATGTACCGTTTTATTATTAACTGATATGGGTAAATCCCAAAAAGATTTTGAGCTCAAACGAATGTTTTGCCATTCTTGCTCGTTATACCAGTTTTTGCCTGTGGTTGGATCGATAGGCATTTGCGCATTAGGCATATCTTTATATTTAAAAGTTTGCAGCGTTCGTACTTTATCTAAATCGATTGGATAACGAGATAAAACAGCCATACCGTAATGGCCTTCAAAAAAACCAAAACCGTGAGCGTCACCCATTATTCCTGTTTTTTTACCATCGTTATCTAAATCAAACTCAGTGGCTAAACCGGTATTAACTGGCGCAATATAAAAATAAGGATAGTCTAGTGCCGCTTGATTATTTTGACTCACGTTTAAATAATGGCTTTTAAAGTACGCTATACCCTGCTCTTTTGGCACATAGTCAAACTCGTTTAATAGTATTATATCGGGGCGAACACGTTGAATTATTTCGGCAATATTTTTAATTTGTGAATGCTCTGCTTTAAGCGCGCTAACCAAAGAATCGCTTTTTACAGGGGTTTTTCTTGGTGTATAGTTAGTTGCATCCATACTTACATTAAAGGTGGCAACACGCAGTTGCGCCGCTGCAACGTAGTTGCTTAGCAGTAAACAAAACAACGTACTACCCAAAGTAATACTACTTAAATTACCTTTCATTATATCAACCCATCTAAAATTAATAATAAAATAACACTACTTACCACTATCCATAATAAAATTGCCATTATAAAGGGCTTAAGTCCGGCTTGTTTTAGTACTGCTAATGATAGGCCACTGCCAATTAAAAATAATGTAACTATAAGCAATTGTTTAGCAACTATATTAATAACGCTCCATACAGGTGAAAACTGTGGCAAATAAGTATTAATAAGTGCGGCGAGTACAAAGCCAACAATAAATAGTGGAATACTGGCTTTTTCATCTGAGCGTAAAAACACCCCAGCAAGCGCAGTATAAGGAATGATCCACATAGCGCGGGTTAATTTTACTGTGGTGGCAATGCTTAGTGCCACAGCGCCATAAGTAGCGGATGCACCTACAACACTGCTGGTATCGTGAATAGCTAAAGCAGCCCACATGCCAAATTGCTGCTCGGTTAAATTAAAATAATGGCCAATGGCCGGAAACAACAGTAAGCCCACGCCATTGAGCATAAATACTACGCCAAGTGCCACAGCCACTTCATGATCTTTTGCTTTAATTACCGGTGCCATAGCTGCAATAGCACTGCCACCACAAATAGCAGTGCCAAATGAAATTAATACGCCGGTATTGCGGTTAAGTTTAAATACTTGGGTAAGTATTTCACCTAAGCCAATTATTGCGGTAATACTCACAATAGTGAGCACTAAAGAGCTGCTACCCACTTCAATTACCTGATTAAAGTCAACGGCAAAACCAAGCCCGACCACCGCTGCTTTTAACATCCACTTACTGGCTTTTTGCGAAAGCTCGGCAAACGGATTACCTAATGTCATAGCAAAAGCAGCGCCTATTACCAGTGCACTACCAGCGCCAATAAAAGGAGTGATACATAATGCTAAAAGAATTAAAAACAATGGCTTTTTGAGTGTTAATGGCATGCTGTATTACGCTCGAATTATTTTATCAGTTAATTTGTGTACTAAAGGTGCAACTAGAATAACTGTAGGAAATGCGATAGAAAATGCAAATACCCATGCTTTGAGCCATATAGTTATAATATTATCGACCATTCCCACGTTAAATAATGAGATCACAAAAGACATAAAGCCCGACATTAATAGTGCCATTAAAAATGCAAACACAACATTGCGGTATTTAGGGTTAAACATAGGTGTAGCCTTTGGCGTTAAGCAATAAATTGAGATGTCCCAATTTATTGCTTATTTTTAGTTGAGTATCAAAGATGTACTCGTGGCTAAAATACCTGGGTAGGCTTGTTCTGGTAAACACTCGCTAAGTTCAGCTAAGCGCTCACCTAGTTGATGTAGACTTTGAGCTGAGACATTAATATGACCCATTTTACGCCCTGGTTTTACTGTTTTACCGTACCAATGACTAGTTACATCAGTCACTTCTAAAACTGCAGTAGGAATACTGGCTTGGCCAAGCACATTTATCATCGCAGTGGCGTGTTTAAGCTCAGTATTACCCAGAGGCAGCCCTGCAACCGCACGCATATGGTTTTCAAACTGCGAGCAATGGCAACCTTGCTGTGTCCAGTGGCCTGAGTTGTGTACACGCGGGGCAATTTCGTTTACCAGTAAAGTGCCTTTAACGTCAAAAAACTCAATTGCCAATACACCCACATAATTAAGCTCATTCGCTAATTTAGTAAAGGCATCAATAGCTTGCTGCTCTACATGGCTATTATTTAAACCTGCTACCGATAAGGTTAATACACCATTGGTGTGCTGGTTTTCGGTTAACGGATAAATTGCAACATTACCGTTTTTATCGCGTGCACCAATAATAGATACTTCACGATCGAACGGAATCATTTTTTCAGCAATAATAGTATGAGGTGCATGTGCTGTGCCTGAGGCAATAAAATCAGACATTTGAGCCCAAATTTCATCAATTTGATCGTCAGACTTTAATCGCCATTGGCCTTTACCATCGTAGCCTGCTTGACAGGTTTTAATAACTAAAGGTTTACCTAGGTTTTCAACCGCAAGCTCAAGGTGCGCTTTTTCAGTAATAAGTTGATACGGTGCGCACGCTACAGCTGTTTTATCTAGTAGTGCTTTTTCGACTTGGCGATCGCCACCGGTTTTAATGGCCGCTTTACCCGGATAAAACTTATTGCTATTACAACAAAGTGTTAATACATCGTCAGGTATATGCTCAAACTCAGCAGTAATTGCATCTGCGTTTGCTATGGCTTGCTCTAATGTGGTTGAGTAAACTTCGCCTGTGAGTGGGTGCACAATTTTTTGGCTGCCTACATCGTACGCAACCACGTTTAAATTAAGTGGCGCGCCAGCAAGGCTCATCATGCGTGCTAATTGCCCTGCACCTAAAATTAAAATAGTCATTATTACTCTGCAGGATTAGGGTTAGCTAAAATAGTGTCGGTTTGTTCTTTACGAAACGCTTCAATTTTTGCGAATATTTCAGGATTTTGACACCCTAAAATTTGCGCTGCAAGTAAACCTGCATTAGCAGCGCCAGGCTCACCAATAGCTAATGTCCCTACCGCAACACCTTTAGGCATTTGGCAAATAGAAAGTAGCGAATCAATACCATTAAGCGCTTTTGATTTAACTGGCACACCAAGTACTGGTAATGAGGTAAATGCAGCTGCCATACCCGGCAAATGGGCCGCGCCGCCTGCGCCTGCAATTATAACTTTAATACCACGGTCACTTGCTGAGCTTGCGTAATCAGCAAGGAGTTGAGGAGTTCGGTGGGCAGAAACTACTTTTGTTTCGTACTCAATGCCAAATTTTTCTAGCATGAGCGCCGCATGTTCCATGGTTGGCCAATCTGATTTAGAACCCATAATAATGCCAACTTTCATAAATACTCCTCAGTAATATACTATTTTAACTAGCGGACTTATGTCCGCTTTTATGGCGGGTATTATACCCAAAAGTCATTAAATTGCGACTAACAAAAACAAAAAAAGCCATGTTAAACATGGCTTTTTAAAGTTAGCAGTAAAGCGCTATTTACGCCTCTTTACTTGCTAGGTACTCAGCGTAGGTACCTCTAAAGTCAATAACCTTACCGTCTTTAACTTCCCAGATACGCGTAGCAACCGATGATACAAATTGGCGATCGTGAGACACAAACAATAAAGTACCTTCGTAGGCTTCAAGTGCTAAGTTAAGTGCTTCAATAGATTCCATATCCATGTGGTTGGTTGGCTCATCCATTAGTAATATATTTGGTTTATGCATCATAATTTTACCAAATAACATACGGCCTTGCTCACCACCCGATATTACTTTAACCGACTTTTTAATATCGTTTTGAGAGAACAACATACGGCCTAAAAAGCTACGTACTACTTGCTCGTCGTCGCCTTCTTGCTGCCATTGCTCCATCCACTCAAATAAGTTCATATCGGTGGCAAATTCATCTGCATGATCTTGCGCGTAATAACCAATATTGGCATTTTCAGACCACTTAAACTCACCCGACTTAGGCGCTAAACGCCCAGCAAAGGTATTTAACAGTGTTGTTTTACCTACACCGTTTTCGCCAATAATAGCAATGCGTTCACCTACTTCTACTAAACCTTCAAGGCCAGAGAACAAAGTGTTGTCGCCAAAACCTTGGCTAAGGTTAGTCATTTCTAGCGCATTACGGAATAATTGTTTTTCTTGATCGAAACGAATAAATGGCGTTTGACGTGATGACGCTTTAACTTCATCTAACTGAATTTTGTCGATACGTTTAGCACGCGACGTTGCTTGCTTAGCTTTTGACGCATTAGCAGAAAAACGCGATACAAATTGTTGAAGTTCAGCAATTTGGTTTTTCTTTTTGGCGTTTTCACTTAACAGACGCTCACGTGCTTGCGTTGCAGCAAACATGTATTCGTCGTAGTTACCTGAATAAATACGCAGCTCACCGTAATCAATATCGGCCATGTGGGTACAAACTGAGTTTAAAAAGTGGCGGTCATGCGAAATTATTATCATGGTGCAATCGCGTTGGTTCAATACATCTTCTAACCACTTGATTGTATAAATATCCAAGTTATTAGTAGGTTCATCGAGTAGCATTATTTCAGGATCTGAAAACAGTACCTGTGCTAAAAGTACACGCAATTTAAAACCTGGCGCAATTTCTGACATAGGGCCATAGTGTTGCTCAGTAGCAATACCTACACCTAATAACAACTCACCCGCTTTAGATTCTGCAGAGTAACCGTCCATTTCGGCAAATTCAGTTTCCAAATCGGCTACTTTCATGCCATCCGCTTCGCTCATTTCAGCTAAAGAGTAAATGCGGTCGCGTTCTTGTTTAATTTCCCATAACTGCTTGTGACCCATGATCACAGTATCAATTACAGAATACTCTTCGTACGCAAACTGGTCTTGGTTTAGTTTAGCAACTCGTTCATTTGGATCAGTGCTAACGTTACCCGAAGACGGCTCAAGCTCACCACTTAGAATTTTCATAAATGTTGATTTACCGCAACCATTAGCACCGATCAAACCGTAACGGTTGCCGTCGCCAAATTTTGCTGAGATGTTTTCAAATAATGGTTTAGCACCAAATTGCATGGTGATGTTAGCTGTACTAATAATAGCGCTACCCTCCAAGGGAGACATGATGTATTTTAATTGCGCGCAGTTTAAACCAAATTCATCGTTTTTTCTATGAAAGTTTAAAGGCTAAATACGCAAATAAGAGCCTGCTTTAATAACTATAATTAAGTTGTGAAATATTACTTAACGCACACTAGGTAACGCACCTTACAAAGCGATTAAATTGCCGCATAATTAAACAAATTTCAATTTTGAAAAGTTATCACCTCCTTATATTTGTATCCAAAAACAACATCAGTCAGCAATTGATATTGCTGCTGGTGCGTATTTAATTAATAAATTTTTGCTGACTGAATTTCATTCGCCGTTGTTAACATCTGCAAAATTATTTAATACAACTGTTTAACCTGTTTGTTAGCTTGTTTGTCGCATTTAGTTTTTATTAAAAATATTTTTGTATATATTGATGATATAAAAGCCACTTAGAGCTTTTGCACTACCCTTCACTTTTTATCCAACTTGAAAAAAAATTCACCTTTATTTTTTTAATTTCTAATACCAAACAACTACCCAGCAACTCAAAGCATTAAAAAAAGCAACACCACAAAAACAAAATTAACGCTTGGTGAATATTTGCCATTTATTTTGTTTATTGCGGGTGATTATTTTTCACTTTTGAGCATATTATTGCTTTGTTAGTCTTCAACCCCACAGATATACCCCAATAAAAAAGCATCAAATTTACACAAGGCAACAAATGATAAATAACAAGTTAGCAACTCTACTAAGCGTAAGTATTTTAGCGGCTCCAGCTGTATCAGCAGTAGAAGTTTATAAAGACGATAAAAATGCTGTCTCTATTGGTGGTTATATTGACGTTCGTGCGATCAATACCCAAAACCAAACTGAAATAGTAAATGGTGCCTCGCGTATTAACTTTGCTTTTAAACGCCAATTAAAAAATGATTGGGAAGCACTGGCCTTAATTGAATGGGGTGTAAACCCTGTTGGTAACAGTGATATTGTTTATAATAACCGTTTTGAATCTATTCAAGATGAGTTTTTATATAACCGCTTAGGTTATGCCGGCTTATCGCATGATAAATATGGTCAAATTACCATTGGTAAACAATGGGGTTCGTGGTTCGATGTTGTTTACGCCACCAACTACAGCTATGTGTGGGATGGTAACGCAGCAGGTGTTTACACATATAATAAAGACGATGGCGCAGTAAATGGTACCGGTCGCGGTGATAAAACGTTGCAATATCGCAATACTTACAACGACTTTGAATTTAGCGTACAAACGCAGCTAAAAAACAGTGAGTTTTACACTTGTGATGTAAGCAATATTACAGAAGCACAGTGCCAAAAAAAATGGGAAGCTGGCGATGCGACAGCACAAAAAGTAGAGTTTAATTACACTTTTGGTGGCGCAGTAACTTATAACGTAACCAATATGCTTACGTTAACTGCCGGCATTAACCGCGGTGAGTTTGACTTACACTTTGGCGATGGCACAACTCGCTCAGTAGAAGATATAATTTATGGCGCTGGTATTATTTGGGGTAACATTAACGCACCAGGTTTATACGCTGCCGCTAACATTAATAAAAACGAAAACCATGATACCGACAATTTGGGTCGCTTAATTAAAGAAGCAGTTGGTATAGAAACATTTGTATCTTACCGTTTCGATAATGACTTTAGACCATTTATTGCATACAACCTTTTTGATGCTGGCGACGATTACGTAATTCAACCTAACTTTAACGCCGACCCTAACGATGTATTTAAGCGTCAATTTGCCGTTATTGGTGTTCATTACTTACTTGACGACAATACCCAGCTTTACATAGAAGCACGTAAAGATTTTGGTGACTTTGAAAGTGCTAATAAAGAACAACAAGCACTTATGGAACAATCGGAAGATGACGGCATCGCAATTGGTTTTAGGTATATACTTTAAAGCCTAACATAGTTTTATAAAGGCCTTGTTATAGAGCATAACAAGGCCTTTTTTATTGGTTTTAAGTTTATAGCATCACTCAGCCATGCTGCTTTGAATGTCTATTTGGGCGCTTAAAACTATATTTACAAATGTTGTACTTACGTCATTTTTTAAATTGAATTTGTAGTGGACTTTGCGTACTTACATTCTCCAGCGTTATAAAATGACATCCTCACTGTAAAATTTCTTGTGCACAATACAGTCCTATCACCCCACTCCTAAACATTACAATCTCGGTTACTAATGTTTGCATATGCCTAGGTTTGCTGACACTATTTGGCGAAAACCCGACTTGTTTACTTTCACATTTATGGCCTTGATTAACAAGAGCAACTAGCTTATCTGGATAGACCGTATGGCTAATAAATTCATTGCTAATTGTGCTTCTTAGTAATGGCCTTGAAAACGCTATATCAATTTGCTCTGTAGCTGTCATTTCAAATAACGTTACGTGCACTTGCATATAGTAGGTTTTATTAGTGCGGACCAAAGCCACCATAAAGGTTAAACACGCCGAACTCAAATGTGCAATTTAAGTGAACCGGATAAGTCGTCAGGATCTCAGATATTGTAATTTGAAATAAATATCTGCGCTTAGCATTTACTACTGCCCTGCTACTTTATAAATTTAACACCTTTGCTAAGGTATTACTCCCTCACAGCAAGTATGATGTGTTCTTTACTATGTTTACTTATAAATAATTACAGTAATTACGGAGGTAACGTTTAGATTTAAACCGGCTATTGTAGCACGCTAACTCTATAATAATTTATACCAAAGTGAACTGTTATCACTATTTTGTACACCACACTTTGGCGTAAATCCTAGCTTTATTAGCAAAGCGTGTGAACGTTGGTTGTGTGTACTTACCTCAGCATACAAATGTTTTAATTGTAATGCAGGCATTACTGCCATAAAGCCTAAAAGCACTTCTTGCATAATTCCTTGTTGCCAAAAATCTGGGTGTAGCTCAAAACCTATAAAAGCAGTTTGCTTGTCTGTATTTATTTTGTATAAACCACACGAGCCTAACAATTGGCCATTGCTGTTATGCTCAATTGCTAAGCGCAATACACCACCTTCGTAATAGCCGCTAATATCGTTTTGTATTAATTGCTTTACCTGTTGCTGGCTAAGCGGTGTTTGGTAATCGTTATATTGAGACACTAAAGGATGATTTAAAATGCCAAACAAAGCTGCGCCATGTTTGTGAGTTATTAAACGCAAGGTAACTCGCGGTAGTGTTATTGTTTTAAACATGCAATTACCAAAATTATAAATTTTTGAGCTACCTACTACTTAAATTCAATATTTGTAAAAATAGCTATTAAGCAATAAATAGCACTTTATATAACAGTATTATTAACTTACCATACTGCATTAACAAGCAATATATTGAGAGTAATTAGCCATGAGTGACGATTTTAAAGTAATACAGCCCACTACCACGGTTTATTGCCCTGAGCGCGGCGAAGGTTGGACCCTAACGGGGATTACTAATATTAACGAGTTCACTTCGGTGATGTTTGACGGCACGCGCTACACCCTTCCCGCTCGCGAAATTATAGAGCAATTATTGCCAAACCAATTAGCAAGAGAGCAGCAAAATAAATAACGACTTTTTAGCTTACATAAATAACCAAAAGGCTGCTTTGATAAAAAGCAGCCTTTTGGTTTTAAATTAAATCTGCGAGATTATAAAAGTTAAAATGCATCATCTTCACTGTATACATTAACACCAAGCTCAGCATCAGCATCTTCAAAAACTTTAAAAATAATTGGCTTACAACACACCTGGCAGTCTTCAATATACTGTTGGTCTAAATCTGCAGCATCTAGTAAAACGTCAATTGTTTCGCCGCAATAAGGGCAGCCAATCGATTTTTCGGTTAATTGATTCATTTACACACCAACCATTATAAATAAAGTTATTTTAGTTAAAATGCAGCTATTAAACAACATATCCTAAGTATTACACTGTGCTAATTTTTATAGCATTTACGCGAGTAAATATTATCGCTTATAACCAAGCTATTGGTTTATTTTAATGCGCTTAAATAAGGCAATAAACTCTAACTTGAGAGTTAGATAAACAAACTAGAACCTGTAGAATGAACAAATACATGTTTGCTATAATAATAACAATGCAGATTATTAATTGAGCATGCTCACAATAAAAATGAGCGCACTCAATTACTATTTACTTAATTTAGTAAGTAGCGAATAATCAATAAGCATTTGCAAGCTTAAAATAGGGTACTCAATTGTTTTTAATGCAGTTTTATAACACTTATTTTGCACTTACAAACATTACTTAATAAAACTAGTAGAGAGCAATACACAAATATAATGGATAAAAAACAGAGAACACGTAATAAAATTTTAGTATCTGCTTGGGAGTTATTTTTATTACAAGGTTACGAGCATACCTCAACCCGAGAAATTGCAACAGCTGCTGGTGTGGCTGTGGGCACTGTATTTAGTCATTTCGAAAATAAAATAGACTTATTAATTGCCGGAATGCAGCAACAAATTACCGCTATAATTAATCAAGCTCGCGCATCCGATAAACAACACTCTCCTAGATTAAAGCTGCGTCATTATGCACATCCCCTGTATTATTTTTATTGTGAAAACAGTGAATTTAGTAAAATACTTATCAGTAATGTTATTTGGCAAGCAACCTTTTTTAGTGAGCAAGTAAGCCTGTTTAAACAGTTATTATTTCAGCAGCAAACTCAAATTGATGACGTAAAAGCAAGCGTAATGATTGACTGCTACTTTATGACTTTAATTAGCGGGTTAAACGAGCAATCTCCCAATGCCGATGCTATGTTAAGGCAACTTACCCAAAAAATAGCTTTGCTATAAACAGAGCACTATATAATTACTGGTAACTAAAACGGAGCATCGCTATGCGGTAAGCCCCGCCCTTTACTTATGATAAAGAAAACATAAAGATTAGCGCTATTGCTAAACTATACTCACCCACAACAAAGCATGATGTGTTCTTTTTGCTCATAACTTTGTCCATTAAAGCTAATAGCATTCAGTATAAATAAAATAAGCTCTGAATAAGGTGTTTAATACACTAGCCATTTCTTATTAAACTCCTATTCTGCACTTTAATAAGTACAGGTAATATTATACATTCCCAAACAACTACTGTATATAAATACAGTTACCTGCAATATTGTAACCCAGCTAAGTAAACCGGCACCATTTAAAGTTAAAACTTTATATATAACAACCTATTATAAAACTGAATTTATACATAAAGTTTATTATATAAAAACAAACACTGTACGCACACAGTCAACGCCATTTGTGCTAAATATCTTACTTCCCTACTTTTTAAATACATACCCCCACCAGCGGTATTGGCAGTTAACATTTTATAAGCTTGTGTACTAAGCACCTACCCGCTATCTTTTTGCTAATGCCTAGTTGTGATCCACCGGCAATAAGCATTTTATTAGTTTTACTGTTCTTAAAATTAGCTAACAAGCTTTGCGTTAGTCTCAAAAATAGGGTTTAGGCTTTAAAGTGGGTTTTATTAAAGCGGCCTCATTCACTAAAGCGCGTTGCGGCTTACAAATAAAAATGAAATACGTTTTACTAATAGCGGGTCTAGTAACTATACCAATATATTTATTTATACATTCATCAAACAGATGCGAGATTTTATGAAAAGAATATTAGCCTTAGCGTTAACATCATCCGTTATATTTTATGCCTCGCTCGCCCATGCAAACAAAACCGAAAAAGCCGTTTTAGCCGGAGGTTGCTTTTGGTGTATGGAAAGTGATTTTGAAAAGCTAGCAGGTGTAACCGATGTAATATCGGGTTTTACGGGAGGTAAACTTAAAAACCCAACTTATAACGGCAATCATCGTGGTCATTATGAAGCTGTAGAAATTACTTACGATCCTGCAATAGTTAGCTATAAAGCTATACTCGAGCATTACTGGGTAAACATTGATCCCTTTGATGCTAAAGGCCAATTTTGCGATAAAGGGCCAAGTTACTTAAGCGCTATTTTTGTAGCTAACGAGCAAGAGCGCAAATTAGCAGTGCAATCTAAACAAGCAGTGAGCAAACAGTTCCCAAATAAAACCGTGGTTACCCCTATACTAAACACCAGTACTTTTTACCCAATTAAAGGCGATGAAAGTTACCATCAAGATTATTATAAAAACAATCCTATTCGCTACAATACCTATCGCTGGCGTTGTGGGCGCGACAACCGCCTAGAAGAAATTTGGGGCGATAAAGCAAGCCACTAAAGTACCCACAATAAAATACCTTACTCAATACTAGATTAACTAACAGGCTGCTTATATTAACCAGCCTGTTATACGTTTTTAAAATACGTGTAAGGTATTAAAACTTAAACGAGGCAGAAAATCTAACACTACGAGGCGTGCCTGGTTGCACCCAAGCGTCTGAAAATGAGCTGATATAATAAGTTTCATTAAATAAGTTATCTAGCTCCCCTGTTAGCGTTATTGAGTCTGATACGGCGTAACGCATAAATGCCCGAGCAGTTATATAACTTGGCAGTGTAAAGTCGGTACCAAAAAAGCCATTTCGATCTCCCACATAAAGTAAACCACCACCCAATTTTAGTGTTTTTCCATTCACTTCTGTCGACTTTACCAACTGTAAACTCAATTGATGCTGAGGAATATTTAACAGCGAGCTGCCTGCAGCTATATTTAGGCCAAAGTTGCTATCGTAAAATGAATTTTTGGTTGTTGCATCAACATAAGCATAAGACGCCCACAGGTTTAAGTTATTCGTTAGTTGACCATTTATATCAATTTCAAACCCTTTACTTTGCGCCTCCCCAATAGCGGCACTGGTAAATGCTGTTGGATCGTCTACTACCAACATATTTTGTTGCTCAACTTTAAATAAGGCTAAGGTGCCCACCAGCGCACCGTTATTTAAACTAACCTTAACGCCTACTTCCTTTGAAGTTGTTTGGTTTGGTTTAAAGCCGTTTCCCTGGGCGTCGGTACCCGAAAGCGGACGAAAGTTTTCACCATAAGCCGCATAAGCCGATATAAAGTCAGACACCGCATACACAGCCCCTAATTGCGGACTAATACGCGATTCTGTTTGTTTATACCCTGTATTAGTTAAACGATTATTAAGTGTTTGCTTAAAATCGTCTAAACGCGCGCCAAGACGTATATCTAGCTTATTGGTTAAACTTATTTGATCTTGTATAAATACGCCCAATGATTGCTGAATTTCAATACGATCAGTATGAGTGGTGGGTGCAGGTAGCGCATAAGCACCATACTCTGGGTTATATACATTAATATATTGATCGCCCTTTACCTGTAGTAAAAACTGATCGTTTTCAAATTTATCGGTATCAGCCCCTATAGTTAAACGATGCTCAAACCCTGCAAAATTAATATCGCCAGTAACTTCGCCGCGTAAAACCTTATAGTTTGCACTGTAATCTCGATAACGCCTAAAGCGATTAACCTCATCATTCACTACACCTGCAAAACCAGTTTCAGTGGCAAAACCGGTTAACTTAGTATCACGGTAATTAGCAGCAATTAATACACTCCAGTCGTCATTAATATCATGCTTAAGTTCAAGCTGATGGCCAATTACTTGTGCTGTAATAGGGCCATCACCCGGCTCACCTAAAAATCGGTTTGCAGGAATAACCCCAAGCTCACCATTTATTGCTAACACTCCTCTATCAAAAGGTATTGTTTGCTTACTGTATTCAAGTTCGTAAATCAGTTCACTATTGTCGTTAATATACCAAGCTACTGATGGGCTAACGCCTTGTTTGGTTTTTTTAATGGTGTCTCTAAAGCTATTTGAATCTTCATAAAAACCGATCAGTCTAATTGCAACATCATCAGAAACCCCAGTGGTGTAATCTATATCAGCCCTATAGGTATCCTCACTTGCAACAGCAAGTTTTAGTTCGCCTGCGGTATCAAATGCTGGCCGTTTAGTTATTAAGTTAACCACTCCGCCAGGTTCTCCCCGACCAAATAACGCAGCACGCGGCCCTTTTAGCACCTCAACCGAGGCAATACTTGACAGATCTCGCGTACCACCCAAGCCCCAGCCTATATTAAAGCCATTAACTAAGTAGTTACTCGAGAGGTTTTCATCTCCTGTAAAACCACGTAAAGCAAAATTATTTAACAGGCCACCAAAGTTATTTTGCCTAGCAACCGAAGCAGATAGATCCAATGCTTGGTTTAAATCCCATGCGCCAGCATTTTCAAGCGTTGCTAAATCGATTGTTTGCTCAGCTTGTGGTGTTTCTAAAGGCGTAAAGTTACTGCTGTATACATGGCGCGAGCCTATCACTGCAACCCTCTCTATAGCTGTATTAGCCTGATTAAATAGCGGTGGTTGCTCAAAGGCTGAGCTTGTTTGGCTGGTAAATAAGAAAACTAAACAAGCAGATAAATAAGTAAGCTTACGCTCTTTAAAATTGGTGTTCATTGTTAACCTTGTTAATTACATAACTAAAATTGAATTGCAGCCTAAAGCAGTAACTAGTGCTTAGTACTTATAGGCTGTTTGCAAAGCTTGGCATGTGAGGTAATGCCGCTTTTGTTGGATTACGTTTAAAGCATTGACGTTTATAAACGTGCTGTAGCTTATAAACTGGTTATACAAATTTACGGCCATAGCCGTGTGATTAGAATTAATTAACTTACAAAATGACATGCCTAGCGTGATCATCACCAGCGGCGTGTAATTAATACTAAATACCCAGGTACGTGCTCATATAAGCATTCGTGCGGTACGTATGATTTAAGGTGTAGCCGTAGGCTAAAATAAATTCGGTGTGTTTGGTTAAGTGCTGTTGCTGCAAAGCGGCTTTATATTAAAGATAATACTGGGCGCCGTTTTTCGATAAAAGTCCAAAAAATTCAATAGATTAAATTGGCTTGTTCACCCTTGCTATTATCCATACTATATTGAGTAAACTAAAGCTGGCAGTCTTATACCATAAACGGTGTTTATTGCAATATTGGCATAAAACTATTTATTAAAAATGGGACATATTAAAAATGGGACAGGCACATATTTCCCGGTTTATTTAACCTCAAAATTCGTCATCGTTATTTACTAATTCCCCCACACTTCTACGCTCTATTAGTTTACATAATTTAAGTTATTAGTAGATATGTGTTTAGTAGGGATATCAGGCAGGTAAAGTTAGTTTCAAAGGCGGTTTGTTAAAGTTGTTGTTAAGTTATCGCTGAAGGTGTGGCGCTCACCCTGCACCTTTGTACCATTTAACATCGTTATTCGCGGCTTGCTGCTTTAATCGTTGTTTACTCCCTGCAAAGTTTGAATATTTATGCCTAAATCGTTGAATCGATTCAAGCCATTGTGCTTCTTCTATATTCAGAGTAACTAGCACTTTAGGAATTGCTTTATTTATATATCCTTTTTTGTTTGGAGAAATTTGACGACCACTCCAATCTACTAATTCTAGGTAATCTAGTAACGCAAAAGGTATAGTGTGTTTTATGTTGTTAGCGCAAAATGGCTTTAGCTGACTTGGTTGACTTTGATCTTGAACACTATCTTTTTGCTTTGAGGGGTTATTTGTTTGAACCGTATTTTTAGTAAAGGCTGTCAATTGCGCTATACGTTCTTGAATAGAAGTAAAATCACTGTCTTCTAACGTACCGGCCATGTTTGCTCTAATAGGATTTAAATCGACATAGGCCATGCAACTAAGCAATGCGGTTTCATCTAATAATGCTTGTGATTTATAGCGCCCTTCCCAGTACTTACCTGTGCAGCTATCTTCCTTATTTGCTTCACGGGCAATGTATTCATTTAGGTTTTTCATATACCAGCTTATGTCGTAAAGTCTTTCTCGCCATTTAGCTATAATTTCATTAACGCAAACTAAACTCGCATTATCTAACTGCTCGCCTTTTAAGTAACTATCCACCAAAGCGTGGCCATTATAAAGCCTATACCAGCGTTCAATTACTTCACTATTTGCCCAATCTAGTGCCTGCTTTCTATTAACATTTACAACTAAGTGATAGTGATTGCTCATAATTGCGTAAGCTGCAATCTCTATGGCAAACACACTACTTAACAACTTTATACGCTCTACTAGCCACTCTCTGCGGTGATCAAAGTTTTTGCCTGTGTATTTATCATCACCACACAAAAAAGCTCGCCTAACGCATCTAGCTATTAAGTGATAATAAGATGTTGATGCCAAATCAATGAGATTTTTTCTTGCGCGTGTCATAAAATACAAAACCAATAACCACTGGATATAATAACAGTAGTAGCTAATGTGAGTTTTGCAAATACTTTGTGCCTGTCCTTTTAAATCTTTTAAATCTCTTTAAAGCAAAAACATAAAATGATTAACAAAGTTATATATCAACTCAACGCCTGCAGCTTTAGTTTATTTTAAAATTATGTTTTGATGAATTAAAGTCAACCTTTATCCTTTTGCTCTTTTAATATCATTTAGAACAAAGTGGATACAAGCAAAAAAATAATAAGAGAACACAATGACACAATTTAATAACAATAGCGTAGTAATATTAAGCGCAGTACGCACTGCTATCGGTGGCTTTGGTGGCAGCCTTAAAAACTTCACTCCCGCTCAGTTAGGCACTATGTGCGCCAAAGAAGCATTAGCCAGAGCAAATATTTCACCAAAGCAAGTTGGTTCATGTGTGGTAGGTAAAGTGATACATAACGGTCCTAAAGACGCGTATTTGTCGCGAGTAATTGGGCTAAATGCAGGGTTACCAATTAGCAGTCACGCGGTAACACTCAACCGCTTGTGTGGTTCGGGTTTAGAAGCCATTATACAAGCAGCACAACAAATTCAATTAGGTGATGTAAACGCAGCTTTAGCAGGCGGAGCAGAAAGCATGAGTAGCTCAGGCTATACTCTAGCAAGTAATCGTTGGGGCCAAAAAATGGGTGATAGTACAGTAGTTGATGAGCTAACTACCACATTACAAGACCCATGGGACAACACCCCTATGGGCGTTACCGCTGAAAACATTGCAGAAAAATATAGCATTAGCCGCAAGCAACAAGACGCTTACGCAGCACAAAGCCATCATAAAGCGGCTAAAGCCATTACCGCAGGCTATTTTAAACAGCAAATAATGCCCATCGAAATTAAATCTCGTAACGGTAATCAAATTTTTGATACTGACGAGCATGTTCGTGCTGACACAACGGTCGAAAAACTCGCCACCTTAAAACCCTACTTTAAACAAAATGGTACAGTCACCGCAGCTACCTCATCAGGTATTAATGATGGCGCAGCCATGTTAGTGCTTATGTCGGAGCAAAAGGCCAATGAGCAAGGCTTAAAACCACTCGGTCGCCTAGTCGGTTATGCCAGAGCAGGTGTTGAGCCTTCATTAATGGGCACAGGGCCTATTCCTGCTGTGCAACAGGTGTTTGACAAAACTGGATTAACTATTGATGACATGGACGTAATAGAATCAAACGAAGCCTTTGCCGCACAGGCATTATGCGTAGGCAATGAGTTAAACTTTCCTGAGCATAGAGTAAATCCCAATGGCGGAGCTATAGCACTTGGCCACCCTGTTGGCGCAACCGGTGCTATTTTATCGACCAAATGCCTGTACGAACTGAAACGCATTAACGGTAAATACGGCTTGGTCACTATGTGTATTGGTGGCGGACAAGGTATAGCTGCTATTTTTGAAGCGCTTTAGTTATAAAAGATTTTAAAAGAAATAGCGGCTTGAAGTGAGCCGCTTTAATTTAGTAAAAATAAAGTTTTGATTGGTAAGGGGCAATATTTAACCTATTAATTATTTTATGCCTGTCCCTTTATTTTCTACTAGTTAAAATGAGTTTATTAGCAAATAGCCTGGGGTATAGAATCATTCATATTCCTAACCCACCTAGGAAAATGGCTTAGAAAATATCAGGGTTTAATTTATGGCACTGTTAATTATTTTATGCCTGTCCCTTTATTTCTGTTACCTTTATTTCTGCTTTGTGACCATCTGGAAGACTGCTGTTGCGATGCTTTAATCCAAGTCATTATTTGGACTGATGCCAAACAGTCGTTTATATTCTCGGCTAAACTGGCTAGGGCTTTCATATCCTACTTGCAGGGCAATGTATGATATTTGCGCGTCATTGATTTTAATCAGCCGTCGCGCCTCCATTAATCGTAAGTTTTTTTGATACTGTAGCGGACTCAACTGAGTAATTTTCTTAAAGTGTTGGTGAAACCCTGAAACACTCATACCGCAGCGGCTTGCCAAGTCTGCAATAACCAAAGGTTCATCTAGA
The DNA here is from genome assembly GCF_040308705.1 of Pseudoalteromonas sp. 19-MNA-CIBAN-0066. NCBI lineage: Bacteria > Pseudomonadati > Pseudomonadota > Gammaproteobacteria > Alteromonadales > Pseudoalteromonadaceae > Pseudoalteromonas > Pseudoalteromonas sp. 19-MNA-CIBAN-0066. Next base: position 7,224 of record NZ_JBEONZ010000032.1, on the reverse strand, counting down.
TGTGCTTTCAGCCAATCGACTGCTTGAGCAATACGATGAATATGGCTGCCATTCGTTACCAGTTGGCGCAGCTTATCGCCTTGTTTTCCTGATAGTAATCGATAATAAATTTCTTGCTGTATTAAAGGAGATAGAAATTCAATATCATTTGGATAATTAAGTAACTCTATCAATCGATCAAACGATGGCATGATAGAGTCATCTAATTGCCATTTGATTCCAAAATAACCCTCGTCTATATGTTTTTTAGGTGGTATTTTAGCCAGAACGTCGCGAATCATTAGCAAATTTAATTTCATAGATAATACAACAACAGGATTGTCTAACGAAGCCTGTTTAATATGTATGTTCAATGGAGCGTCTACTGGACAAAACATCAGGTTAGTATTGTCAAACTTTACACAATCTGTTCCTAAGTAAACCTCGCGCTCGCCTTGTAAAACAATACATATACTAGGCTCTAGGACATAACCGATTATTTTTTCTGGCCTGTCGGCACAATGAAATACTAAGTCTGGAATATCTGATTCGATGGTTTGGTTCTTAGGGATTAATCTAAGTAGTTGCTCAATGTTTGTTTTCTGCATCATATTTTACTTATTTTTAGAACCTGATTGACAGTACAAATTTTTATAGGATTAGGCAACACATTTGTAGGACTATTATAACGAATTATTAAGCTGTCCCTTATAATGATCGCATCACAAAATGAAAGTATTACACAGCTTAGGCAATAGCAGCCTGTGATCAGTTTGGCCATACAAGTCTTGTCGATGGTTCACTAAGTTTTTGATTTGGTGTTCTTTCAAGAACCAGATAAAAAGGGTTTTAATCCAGAACAGCTGTTTGTGATGGGTTATGCAGCGCGTTTCGATAGCGCGCCCTGAACATGGCAGCACAACAGTTAAAATTACCAATTACAGCTTCAACATCTGCTCAAGTCGGTCTTGGTATGAAAGCCGATAATAGCTATAACTTAATATATATAGATCTGTCTGTTGAAGTATCACGTATTAACAATGTGCAATCACAAAATCTCATCTAACCTGTCCTTACTCTAATGCAACATTTAGTATTGATGTACGCTTACATGTTGCAGTTGTATAAATAATAGTTGTACTCAGTGAGTCACTATAAATGAACTTTTAATCCAAGGAATATTTATGAGCGAATATAAAGTAACCAATCCAGCAACTGGCAAAGTTGAAGCCAGCTACCCTACTGCAAATGAACAAGATATTCAGCAAGCCATCACAAAAGCTGATGATGCCTATAAAGAATGGCGTAACATCTCTCTTAGCGAGCGCAGCGCACTTCTGCACAAAATTGCAGATATCTATATTGAGCGTCAAGATGAGCTGGCAAACATGATCGCTGTAGAAATGGGCAAGCCTGTAGCCCAAGGTAAAGGAGAGCTCGCTCTAGTCGCTGAAATATATCGCTATTATGCAGACAACGCAGAACAGCTATTAGCACATAACCAAATCAATGTAGCCGAAGGCTCAGCTTTTGTAGAGAAACTGCCAGTAGGCGCATTGTTAGGAATTATGCCGTGGAACTATCCGCATTATCAAGTAGCACGCTTTGCAGCACCTAACTTTATGGCAGGCAATACAATTATTTTAAAGCATGCCCCACAGTGCCCTAAAACGGCAGAAGTAATTGTCGAAATTCTTAAAGATGCCGGTTTACCAGATGGCGTATATAACAATGTATTTGCTACCAATGATCAAGCCGCAACTATCATCGAAGACAGCAGAATACAAGGCATCTCATTAACAGGTTCTGAGCGTGCAGGACAAGCAGTTGCTAAAATAGCAGGCGGCGCCCTTAAAAAGGTCGTTTTAGAGCTTGGGGGTTCAGATGCCTTTATCGTTGCAGCAGATGCTGATATTGAGCAAGCAGTAGCAGATGCCATCACCGGCCGCTTTGGCAATACAGGACAAGCTTGTAACGCCGCTAAGCGCCTAATTGTCGTTGAAGCCGTTTATGATAAGTTTGTACAAGGCTTTGCCGATGCGGTTCGTGAGATGACGTTGTCTGATCCATTAGATCAAACAACCTTTATCGGACCGATGTCCTCAAAAAGCGCTGCAGTCAATTTACAAAAGCAGTTAGATGAAGCAATAAAAGCTGGTGCCACCGTTCTAATTGAAGGCGGCATTGTCAAAGACAAGCCAGGCGCTTGGTTTGCTCCAGCAGTACTTACCAATGTCGATAACTCAATGGCTGTTTATAGCGAAGAACTATTTGGTCCTGTTGCTGTTATTTATAAAGCTCGTGATATCGCTGATGCGATCAAAATTGCCAACGATGTTCCATTTGGTCTTGGTGCGTCAATCCAGACTAAAGACTCAGAATTGGCAGCTGAGATTGCTGATCAGTTAGAAGTCGGCATGGTGACCATAAACGCACCTTCTGGTACTGAAGCCAACACCCCTTTTGGCGGTGTTAAGCGCTCAGGCTTCGGTCGTGAACTTGGTACCCTTGGTATTACTGAATTCTTAAACTACAAATTGATTCGTAATAAAACCAGTGCATAGATTTAAAGTTTAATTCTTATAAATAAATAACAAAAAGCCTAGCGTTAACATGCTAGGCTTTTTTGTTGCTCACTGACCCGTCCTGAAATAACTTTACAAACAAGGAGCTTATAAATAGACTTATCCATCTAAGAGCAAGCATAGACTTTCAAATAACCACCAGCCCAAAATAAATCTTCTAGAGATTAAGCTAGCTGACATTAAATTCCACAGCTTATTTTTAGTAAGATCGTGAAGTATTCAAAAATTTAGGCACTGTAAATTATTTTATGCCTGTCCCTTTATTTCCTTCCTTTATTTTTCTACCTAATTACCCTTTCTAAGATTTTTTCCTAGCCAATACTTACCTATTACCATGTATAATAATTTTAAAGGGAGATATAAATGCACATTGGTATCATAGAAGATCATCAACTAGTAAGAGATAGCTTTAAAAAGCTACTCGAATTACAGCCAGATTGGAAAGTAATAATAGAAGCTTGCAGCGTAAATGAAGCAAAGCTTGCGGTTGAACTAGAACAACCCGATATATTTATAGTGGATATATCGCTTAACGGTAAAGAAACCGGGCTTACTTTTTTATCTTACCTTTTTGAGCATTTTCCTAACATTAAAACCATTGTTGCCTCCATGCATGACCACGAACCCTATGTGAGTAACGCTTTGCGACTTGGCGCGTTAGGTTATGTGTCAAAACGCTCGGCTTCTGAAGAATTAAGATGCGGTTAAGTCTGTAGCTTTGGGTAAGCGCTATATAAGCGAAGACGTAAACTTTGCCCTAACCACAGAAAGTAGCGCACTTACGCTACTAACAAATCGAGAAATAGAGGCCTTACCATTATTTTCTAAGGGGCTTAATGCCAAGCAAGTAGCACAAGCATTAGGAATAATGCCTAAAACTGCTCATGTCCATAAGGCAAATATATACACTAAGCTTAACGTTACAACTTCATTCGAGCTGTTAAAAATTGCAATAGATGTAGGAGTAATACAACTAGATGAGCTTACTTAGCCTATCCCCCTCGTTTAGTTTTTTTATTACTACAGCTTTTAAACAAGTAACCAAGCAGTTACTTGTTGGGCTTGTTTATTTTGTTATATTTGCTGCAACTTTTTGGCTCAGCAAAAATCTAGAAACAGTCCCCGAAAGCAGCGCAATTTTTATTCCTGCGGGCATTAAAATTGCCTTCTTTTTACTTTTACCTACAAAGTATTGGCTAACTTTATGGGTAACATCTCGTCTTCTCGCTGCCTTTGTGGGTGCTTTTAATAATGAAGTTTTAGCTCTTGCACAATGGGATTTTAATTTATTTCATGGTTTTTGGCAGGAGCTTTGCTTTGTTGCGCTTATTTATATTTTAAAAAACAGCCGTTGGCCGCCCAGTATTAACGATAGCCAAGGTATACTTTCGTTAATATTACTGGCTGTTGCTAGTACATCTATTAAATGGTTTGTATTTGCTAGTGCGTTTGAATTTACCAATATACTGGTTGCTACAGAATTATTACAGTACCAGTTAAATATGTGCCTTGGGGATATTACCGGCACACTATTAGTCACTCCGCTAATGATGCTAATTTTTAGCGTGAGGCATAAATTAAATAAATCGCTATTACTAAAAATGATGCATTTAGGGGCTGCTTTATTGTGCCTTTTATTAATTGTAATTTTTGTATATGCACTACGCCCCGACACCTACCCGCTACTAAGGCTCGCCTCGTTATTACCCATTATTTGGTTTTCGTATAGGTTTGGCTCTTTGGGCGCTGTAACCAGTGCCACGTTAATTAATAGCTTAATTATACTCGAGGCAAGCTTTACTCATGCCCCTGAAAACACTTATATAAGCCAGTTATTCATTTTAGCAAATGCAATTACCAGTATGGTTTTAGGCGCTGCAATTACTGAACTAAAACGTAAAAATAATGAGTTATATAAAACGAACCTAGAACTCAGAAAGCAGTTAACTAAAAACACACACCTTGCGGCTAAAATGGTTAGCGTACAAGAAAATGAGCGAAAACATCTTTCTCAAGAGTTACACGACGAGTTGGGTCAAAATCTCACTGCTTTAAAAACTGACTTATCTATTTTGTCTCACATGAGTAATAAAGATACTCAGTCGTTTGTTAAAAGCTTAAAAACGAATGCCAATACCATGTACGATTCGGTATACCAATTAATGCATTACCTTCGCCCACGCGAATTAGACGAACTTGGCTTAAATAAGGCAATAACAGCCGGGCGACTAAAAAGTTTACTGCATAAGGCAAAAATTAATTTTCAGGCCGACTTTAAAATTCATAAAGCCCTGTCAAAAGATCATGAAATAGCTATTTATCGAATATGCCAAGAAGCTGTAACTAACTGTGTTAAGCATAGTAATGCCAGCAAAATGCATATAGAACTCGTAACCGATAATAATTTTATTACACTAACCATTAGTGATAATGGCAGTTTAGCAACACCTGCTAACAACTCGGGTAATTATGGTTTAGCTTTTATTGAAGAGCGCGCAATGGCATTGGGCGGAACTTTTGAAGTGTGTGTAAAAAATGGCTTTACCATTAAGGTAAAGCTTCCTTTTTACTTTGATTAGTTAGCACATTGCTTAATTTGTAAATTGCTTAGCAAATAAAAACTTGTTTAGTATAAAACTTTTGCCTTAATTGGCCTGCTTCTATATGTTCGGGATTAACTTGTATTTCAGCTTGGTTACCTATTAGCTGCAGTAGCATACCTTGTGCTATTTGGCTGTTGCCAAGCCTTGACTTTACCACCACTTGCTTGCCTATAGCGCCTTGTAATCGTGGCTTTGGCAAACTAGGTTTGCTAATTGGTTTTAACCCTTCCGACTTTGCAAATAAGTTTACGCAGTGCTGCTTAGCTGCAACTATCAAATCGTCTTTACCTTTAACCACGTCAACATTATTTAATAAATGGATAAATGCTTGATTAGCTCTATCAAACTCTGTAGACACATCAGTTAAACCCCGTATAGCTGCCCATTTTCGAATGACTATATATTTACCCTTTTTAATACGCGCTAAACTAATTGAGGCACCTGTCATTTTGCTATACCACTCAATACGATAGCAAAATGAGCCTAGGCTATGTAAAAACACCGTAATATTGCCAAATTCCTTTGTGCTTGCTTCAATTAAACTCATTTTACTTCCCTAACGTCCTAGTTAAATTGAGTTTATTAGCAAATAGCCTGGTATAAAATCATCCATATTCCTAATCCATCTAGGAAAATGGCTTAGAAAATACAAGTGGATTAATTTACGGCACTGTTAATTATTTTATGCCTGTCCCTTTATTTGTCTTAAAGAACATAATTGTTAGAATGCCCTCCTATTTCCCCATCAAGAGACACAATGGCAAACTTCAATACTCATCTTAATACTGCGCTAATCATCACAGGCTTAGCCTCAGCCACCTTATTATCTGCAGAACATATTGATTTAAAGGGCGCGCTCTGGTTATGGTTTTTAGGCTCAATCGGCGGTTTATTACCAGATATAGATTCAGATAACTCCACATCACTCGACACTATTTTTAACTTATTTGCACTCAGCGCTGTATTACTGGTACTGCATTACATAACCACTGAGCTAATTATTAAAATTAGTTTTATCGAGTTAATTGTAGTGCCCTTATTAGTTTACGGATTTATGAAATATATTATTAGACCACTTTTTGAATGGATCACAGTACATAGAGGCAGTTGCCACTCTTTACTATTTATACTGCTATGCGCGCTATTAACAACTCAAGTAACATGGGAACTGAATGATCAATCAACCCCACAAGCAGCCACCTTTGCCTGGTTAACGGGTGGGTTTATTTTACTCGGAGGATTAATTCATTTATTGCTGGATGAAATTTACAGTGTAGATTTAAGTAATGTCACAATTAAACGCTCTTTCGGGACCGCTCTAAAAATAGCTGACTTCGATAATAAATTAATTACATTGTCGTCAATTATTGCCATTGCAGGTTTAATCTATGTCGCTCCCCCTACAAAACAAACTATCACAGCGTTAAGTGATTGGTCTCACTTTAGATTTCAATCTTTAAAAATTAGATTTTAAGCCCTCTATACGCATAATAATACGCATAGCGAAATCAAGTGAATAACATTGACACCCACCCTAGTTTTTCAAAGTGATTAGCGTGGGTGTCATTATAATTTTCTTCTTTGTGTTTGTTTCAATTAAACTCATTTTATTTCCCTAACTTCCTAGTTAAAATGAGTTTATTAGCACTTAGCCTGGTATATAATCATCCATAGTCTAATCCACTTAGGAAAATGGCTTAGAAAATACCAGGATTTAATTCACAGCACTGTTGATTTTTTATGCCTGTCCTTTTCTTTTATTTTGTTTAAACTATTTATTATAACTTTTTATCTGCTCTGATTTTATCTTTCAGCTCTTCAATTAATTTTGCACCTTTTGCAACCTTATTTGTGCCACCATACTCACGATATAGATCATAAGTTGTAGCTAAAGCATAATTAAACATATCATCCGTTAAATCTTCTTGCTTTAATTGAGCGATTTGATTACTACCGGGATAAAGGCTGTTGGTCATTAAATATCTAGCGTCAATTAACTTGGCCGGTTCCGCGTCAATTATCTTGGCCGGTTGACACCGAATTTTATTTGCTCTTAT
>NZ_JBEONZ010000031.1:0-38838 GCF_040308705.1 Pseudoalteromonas sp. 19-MNA-CIBAN-0066 | reverse complement strand
AAAAAGAGCATCGCCGCCCTTTATAACGAATGGCGAGGGTCGCTGGTATCAAGCTAAGTATTACCCACCACATATAAGCCTATGAATGCATATTAAGTACTTAATAAAGTTGAGTAATAACCTAAATTCCCTTGTAAGCAGCTAAACTGTTGATTATAGTCTGTGTTACACGTAATCACTGTTAAGCCAAATGCCAACAAAGATCTATTCAACAGCCAAAATACTTATAGTGGAGGAGCAACCGCTCGCCCAAAGCTATATGAAACAATCGCTAGAAAAGCTTGGCTTTGGACAGTTACGATTTGCAGATCATGCTAACTCGGCAAAAGAGCAGTGTATAAACGAGCAATTTGATTTAATTGTATGCTCATTCAATCTAAATAAGCATCAAGATGGTTATCAGCTTTATGAGGAATTGCGAATAAAGCAGTTAATTAAAAGCTCCACTGGGTTTATTTTTATTTCTGCAGAAACAAGTGGCTCGCTTGTACATAGTGTTCTTGAATTACAACCCGATGATTTTTTGGTTAAACCATTTACAGCACAAGAGCTTAAAATACGTATAGAGCGTATTTTAAAACGTAAACGTGATTTACAAACAGTTTACAACTTTATTGATGACGGTAATGATTCCAAAGCACTTAAGTACATAAGTGCAGCATTAAATAAAAACAACAACTACAGCCCTATTTTACTGCGATTAAAAGGTGATGCCCTACTACGCCTTAATCGTAACCAAGAGGCCAAAGACTTTTTTAAGTCGGTACTCGATATCCAAAAATTTGCATGGGCTAAAGTAGGTTTAGTAGAAGCACTGATAGAAAATAATGAACATATTTTAGCCCAACGCATGCTTAAAACCATGTTAGAGCGCAACGAAACTCGTTTAATCGCGCTTGATTTATTAGGTCGTTTAGAAATAAAACTTAATCAATTTGAGCTCGCACAAGAGTTTTTAAGTCAGGCTGCGGATATTGCTCCTCTTAATATTATGCGTCAAAAGTCTTTGAGTAATGTATCGTTAATTAATCACGATTATGAAAAGAGCTATTTAACCCAAAAAGATATTGCAAGCTATGCAAAATACTCAATTCACGATAGCCCAGATATTTATTTAAATGCGGCGCGTGCCGGTATCGACTTTGCGCTAACCACAGATCAAACGGATCAAATACAACGAATTTCTCGCCAAACTAATCAATATATTAATGATTTAAAAAAGCAGTTTCCTAATAATGTAAACCAGGCGCAAATCGATGTATTAAACGCACGCCTACACTACTTAAAAGATGAACACCAAAAAGCTAAGCGACTAATAGAGCAGCTTGATGAAGATGATACACAAATTCGCTCTGTAGACGGCGCACTCGATAAAGCAAAAGCATTTCACGAACTTGGCTTTCATCAAAAAGCCCAAAATTTATTTGCCCAAATAATTACGCATTGCCAGCGTCATCCAAGTGTAAGCGACACAACCTATTTACGTTATATTCAACAACAACAAAGCGAGCGTCGTGATATTAAAATGGGGCCTAAAGAGTTAAACAACCATGCTGTGAATCAATTTAATAGAGGGCAATTAAATACGGCACTAGAAGCGTTTACTCAAGCATTTAGGGTGATGCCTCGTAATCAGAGTATCGCACTTAACTTATTACAGTGCTTGTTTGATTCGACCAAGCAACAAGGGGGGGATTCGTTTAATATGGGGCTTGCTAAAAAATGCTACGCCTTACTGAGCAAAGCTAAACTACCTGCAGATCAGGCGCAGCGTTTAAATAAAATTTTGCATAAAGCAAAAGATATGCAGCTAGATATTCAAGCCGACTAAACGCGTTAAAGCTTTTTCATTGACGCGGCATTAACGCAGTATCGCAGGCCAGTCGGTAATGGGCCATCAGGAAACACATGACCTAAGTGCGCATCGCACACATTACATACTGCTTCAATACGCTGCATCCCATGAGTGTTATCACTAATATAGGCAATAGCTTCTATTGTTGCGGGTTTTGTAAACGAAGGCCAACCCGTACCGCTATCAAACTTTTCATCTGCGTCAAACAATAAGTTATCGCAACATATACATATATACTTGCCTGGCTCTAACAATGTGCAGCTACCGGAGCTGTGCGGTCGCTCAGTGCCTTTTTTACGAGTAACGTAATAGGCATCTTCAGATAATAACTCTTGCCACTGAGCGTCGGTTTTAATAACCTTTTTCGGCGGCGTTGGATTGCCATTATTGGCAAAATTAATAACATCATTCCACTTCAACATAACAGCCTCTTTAAATGCTTGCTTAGCTATAATCGTATTTAGCTCTATTGGTTAATTATTACGTTATTACATTTGCTTAAGATCAACTTAATCAAATGTAATACTTCGTCTTTCTGAATTAGTCAGTATCTGCTGTAAAAAAGCATCTAGCTCTACTTTTGACGCAGGTAAACTAATACTAAATTGCGTTTGCTGGTAGCTGTGTACTAGCAGTTCATTATTGCGGGTTGAAAGGTGCTTAATATTTTTAATTGCTAACCACTGCGGGCCAGATTTTTTATCAAAAAATCCCGCTAAGCTAAACAATACTAAATGTTTTGCATCGCGCTTAATAAAATCATTAACTTGGTTTCGTGTTTTAAACAGTGGGGTTAATCGGTAACAACAAGAGCAAAAAACAAATACCCATAAGACAAATAAAAATATAAACCAAGGCTGCTCTGTAAGCTTTGTAGTTAGCATTAGCACACTAAGCGCCACACCTATAAACAGCACCACCACCGCTATTTTTTTATTTATAGCGTCCACTTTTAATCCTTATTAAGGCGTTTTTCTGCTGCGGCTTTTTCGGTAGGCTCAGGCCAATCATTAAAAAACACTGTTAAATAACGACTTTTAGCTAAGTACCACAGCACCCATAATACAACCACCATTTGAATCGCTAAAAATAACGAAAAATGATAATAGCTATGAGCCGCTTGAATACTTAACCAAGTTAAGTCTATTACCGCACACAAAATAAGAGGCCAGCGCATATAACGCCAAATCTTAGCTAAGCGTTCACTACTTTTATGAGACTCGCGGGGTCGACGCAAACAAAATAAAATAATTGGTACTATGGCTATAGCGCCAATGGCAATAGCAATAAAAAAATCGTTTTTAGATTTAAAAAATATCGACATCAAATCCAATTCTGGGCGTCGGCTTAACCCTGCCACTATCCAAATAAAGTAAGCTCGTAACAATACCAGCACACTTAAATGAAAGGCGATGGGTGTACGGTAACTGCCGTACTTATCCCAGTACTCTGGGCCATAGCGGCTCATAATTGATTTTTCCTATCGGCAATAGTGCCCAATATAAAAAATGCTGCTAACAAGGTAACACCTAACCACTTAGTGCCAAAAAACAATAACGCCTTAATCAGTAGCGGGCTAAGCCACACAACCACAAAACCAAATCCAAAGGCGGTGATCAATACAAAGCACAGCACTCTTACTATAAAATGACGACGTGCAACCAGCCCTTTGGTTAGCTTTATAATATCGCCTGCGTATAAAGACACTAAGCACACCATTATCAGCATAGATAAATGATATAAATAACTATGCAGCCACTGCCCTACGTTAATTAAAAGTGAATTTAATATATTTAATAAATCAGCCATTATGTTGCTCTAATAAATTAATTAAATCTTCTTCTGTCAGTACATCTATACCTAAGTCTTGTGCCTTAGTTAGTTTAGAGCCGGCCTTTTCGCCTGCTACTAACGCATCGGTTTTAGCCGACACACTACCCGACACTTTAGCACCTAACTGCTGCAAACGTGCTTTGGCGTCATTACGGTTTAATGTGTTTAAGGTACCGGTAAGCACATAAACAAGGCCAGCTAATGGCTGCTCTTGCGCTGAAGGTGGAGTAAGTTCAGGCCAATTAATACCCTGTTCTACCAGCGCATTTACAACATCTAAATTATGCTGTTCGGAAAAAAAGCTACGTACATGGGTTGCTACTATTTCGCCCACATCACTTACTTGAGTTAAACTATCAATGCTGGCATTTATTACGTTTTCAAGGGTTAAGAAATGATTAGCTATATTTTGTGTGGTTGCCTCACCCGCTTCACGAATACCCAATGAGTATAAAAACTTAGCCAACGTTGTCGCTTTAGCGTCTTGAAGCGCAGTAACCAAATTTTTAGCCGACTTTGGCCCCATACGCTCAAGCGATTCAAAATGTCCTTGCTTTAAAATAAACAAATCTGCAGGGGTTTTAATCAGCTCTCTGTCGACGAGTTGATCAACAATTTTATCGCCAAGGCCGTCAATATCGAGTGCTTTGCGCGATGCAAAGTGTTTAATCGCTTGTTTACGTTGCGCCGGGCACACTAAACCACCAGTACAACGCGCTACGGCTTCACCTTCTACTTTTTCTACATGGGAGTCACAAATTGGGCAAGTTACCGGAAACTCAATATCGCGGGCATCATCAGGGCGGCGCTCAAGTACTACTTGCGTTATTTGTGGAATTACGTCCCCTGCACGGCGAATAATTACCGTGTCGCCCACTTTTACGCCTAAGCGCGCTATTTCATCGCCATTGTGCAAGGTAGCGTTTGATACAGTAACACCACCAACAAATACCGGCTCTAAGCGTGCAACGGGTGTAATTGCTCCCGTACGCCCCACCTGAAACTCTACATCGAGTAATTTGGTTATTTCTTCTTGGGCCGGAAACTTATAGGCAATAGCCCAACGCGGAGCGCGTGCTACAAAGCCTAAACGCTCTTGTAAGGCTTTTTGATTTATTTTTATTACCACGCCATCTATTTCATATTTAAGCTCGCCACGGCGCGTTAAAATATCAGTATAATAAGCCAGTGCAGCTTGTGGGCCTTCTACTAATTTTGTTTCAGGGCAAAGTGGTAACCCCCAATCAGTCAATTTTTCTAATTGCTGATAATGATCCTCTGCAATGCTACCGTCGGCTACAAGACCTGTGCTGTAGGCATAAAACATCAGTGGGCGTTTAGCCGTAATTTTAGAGTCAAGCTGGCGCAGGCTACCTGCGGCGGCGTTGCGTGGGTTTACAAATACTTTTTCACCACGTTTTTCAGCTTCAATGTTAAACTTTTCAAAGCCTGCATTATCCATAAACACTTCGCCGCGCACTTCTAGTTCAGCAGGATAATCGCTACCTCGTAATTTAAGTGGCACATTACGAATTGTTTTAACGTTTTGAGTTACATTTTCTCCCGTCAACCCATCACCTCGGGTCGCGGCTTGCACTAGTACGCCATCACGATAAATAATCGACACAGCTAAGCCATCTAGTTTTGGCTCACAACAAAAAGTAAGCTCTTCGGTACTCATTAAACGCTCTTTTATACGGCGATTAAAGGCAATAAACTCATCTTCGCTAAAGGCGTTATCAAGCGATAACATAGGCACTTGGTGCGCTACTTGCTCAAATTTACTTAGCGCAGCACCGCCCACTTTTTGGGTTGGTGAGTCGGCAGTTATTAATTCTGGGTGCTGAGTTTCTAGTGCGCTGAGTTGTTGTAATAAACGGTCGTATTCAGCATCAGGAATACTGGGGGTATCAAGTACATAATAATTGTAACTGTGCTGTTCAAGCGTACTACGAAGATGGTTTATTTGCTCACTAATGCTGCTTGCCATTTTGACCTCAAAAAACATAAAAAAAGCCACTTTGACGAGTCAACGCCCAGTGGCTTATAAAAATTTAACCTATTGCGTTAATTACGCAGAAAATGCACGTACCTGTTCAACATATTGACGAACGCGATCTACGGTCATTTCTTCACGCTGCGCATCTAAAATTTGCGCACCAAATTCGTCGCTAAGCTTTTTAGCTGCACTGTGCAGCATATTAAATGCTGCTAAGCCATCACCTTCACACGGTAAGGTCATAAATAAGCTAACGCCTGCGGTACTAAATTGTTCCATATTATCAATATCGAAGGTACCTGGGTTATACATATTTACTAGTCTAAATAATACCGGGCCTTGGCCTGCTGGATCTAAATGACGATTAAAAAAGCCTTCCTCTGAGTATTTAAACCCTAAGGTGTTTACCGCGGGCAATAATTTACTGCCTTGCATGCTCATTCCATCTGGCATTTGAATATGCACAATCACAAAGTCTGAAACCTCTGCAGGCTCTTCGCTTGGCTCAAGGTCATGCTCTGCCTCAATTACACTAAGGTCATCTTCAATTGGCACTTCTGGCACGCTAGTATCTGTTTGCGGCTCGTTGGCATCAAAATTTAGTTCACCAAATTGTGGTTCTTCTTGCTCAAAGGCAACGCTCTGTGCGGGCTCTGCACTTGGCGAATGAGAGTGAGCTGTGTGTTGTGGTTCGACCCGCTCGTTAGCAGGTATTTCTGGGTTGTCTTTTTTTCGCACTGACCATAAACCGTGTACTAATAAGCCACCTATGACAAATACACTGATCACGATTAAAACCCATCTTAATTCTTCGGCCATCCCCTCACCTTTTTTATTTTATATGCCTAAACCTGTGTATTAGTTAAAACCTAATACGTTTAATTTAACTATGCCTGTGCAAGTTGCACAGCTTGTTCAATATCTACAGCCACTACGCGCGATACACCTGGCTCAGCCATGGTAACACCTGTTAATCTACCAGCCATTTCCATCGCAATTTTATTATGACTAATATAAATAAACTGCACCGATTGTGACATTTCTTCAACCAAACGGCAAAAACGTACCACGTTGGCATCATCTAGCGGTGCATCTACTTCATCCAGCATACAGAATGGAGCTGGATTGAGCCTGAATATAGAAAACACTAATGATAATGCGCTCAGCGCTTTTTCTCCACCACTTAACAAATGAATTGTTGAATTTTTTTTACCTGGTGGTCGTGCCATTATACTAACACCACTTTCGAGTAAATCGTCACTGGTTAATTCTAAATAAGCACTTCCACCACCAAAAACCTTTGGAAATAGCTTTGCAAAGTCTTGGTTAACTTGATCAAAGGTCGCTTTAAAGCGAGTTTTGGTTTCTATATCAATTTTACGAATAGCCCCTTCTAGGGTACTCAGCGCTTTTGTTAAGTCATCTAATTGATTATCAAGATATTCGCTGCGCGCTTTGGCTTGATCAAACTCATCAATAGCGGCTAAATTTACCGCACCTAAGCGCTCCAACTGATTAACAATATCTGCGAGTTTATTTTGTGCTGTGCTTATAATGAGTGTTTCTGGTAACTCATCAAGCACCTGCTTTAGGTTTTGCTTTAACTCTTCTAGCGGTTCAAGCGCCAACTGTGCTTTTATTAATAAACTTTGCTCTTCTATGCTTAATTTTTGATGCTGCTCTTGTAGCGCCACCAGCTCACCTTGTGAACTTTTAAGACTCGCTTGCTTCGTGCTTAAGCTCTCTTTTGCTTGGTTTAATTTATTTTGTAATGTGTTTAAGTTTTTCTCGCCTTGCGCATGCTGTTTAAGTAACTGGGCTATTTTTTCAAGTAGTTCTTGCTCGGGTATTAGCAGCTGGGTTAATTGATCGTGTAATTCTTTTGCACCCTGCTCTGCACTTAAATGCGCTTGCTCTGCATGGCTTAGTTTAGCTTGGCTTAATTGCCACTCGCTACGTGACTGTTGCTCTGCAAGCGTTGCTTGATGGGCTTGCGTTTTATATTGCTCAAGCCTAGCTAATACTTGGCTATAATTTGTATCACTGTGGGTGCGCTTGTTATTTGCAGTAGCAAGATCACTGCTTAAACTTAACTGTTGCTGCTTAAGTGTTTCAAACTGCACTGTTTGATCTTTAAGCACCCCTTTTATTTGTGCTAACTGTATAACCAATTGCTGTTGTTGCGTTTGGTACTGTTGCAATTGCTGCTGGTACTGCGCTACTTGCTCTTTTAACATATCGTTGCGCGTACTCGCTACGGCAATATTTTGAGCCAGCTGATGTATGGTTTCTTTAAGTTCACTTTGCTGCGTACTAAGCTCACTTTGCAGTGCTTTTTGCTGCTCAAGCACTTGGGCTGCGAGTTGTAACTCACCCTCTACATTTTTTAGCTGCGCTGTTTTAAGCTGCAATTGCTTGTGCTTTACCAGTAATGAGTTTTCAGCATTTCGATCTGAGCTTATATGCCAGTTCCGACCATGCAAAGCGGCGGTTTCATCCATTACGGCAATATAAAAATTATCCTCTAATGCTTTAAGTTCGCCGCTTTTACTATAAGCAATACGGCTCAATACTTCAGGGTAAACCCCCTGAGTTATAAATGCCGCTAAGCTATTTTTTACATTTGCCTGATTGCTTTTTGTTGATGCGATATGCCACACACTATTATTTGCCGACTGCTCACTTACATTTAAATGCTCAAGCGATTTAAGTGCTTGTTCAATACAGTGCTCAAACCCGTCTTTAACCTTTAATTGGTTAAATAAGGTGTTGTGGTGCTCGCTCTCATTATCTAGCCCTAATGTACTGCTTAGTCCTGCGATACTGGCTTTTAGCTCGTTAGCTTGCTGGCTAAGTTGCTGATATTGCTGCTCGGCATTGTTTAACTGCGAACTTTGCTCTAAAAGCAGCATTTGGCCTTTACTGTGCGCCGTTTGCTTAGTTGCTAACTCTTGAGTAAGCACTTGCCTTTGTTGTTTTTGAGAAGCTAACTGCTGTTCAACATCGCTACTTTTTAGGTGTGTAATTTGCTTATTTAACTGCTCACTTTGTTCATTAACGTGTTTGCTTTGCTGCTGAGTTTGCTCAATATTATTTGCTTGCATCTGCAACTTATTATTAAGTTGCTGCAGTTGCTCGCTAAGCGATTGCCAATCCTCAGTGTGTTGCTGCTTTAGCTCTAAAGCACTCTCAAGCTCTTGGCTTAACTCACTTACTTGCTCGTTGCGCATTAAGTTGTTTTCTATTGCCTGCTGCAAAGCGTGTTCTAGTTGTTCGCACACTGTTTGCTGCTGCGTTTTAAGCTCTAAACTATGCGTTTGGCGCTGCTGTAGTTTAATCTGATTTTGTTTAAGCGTTTGAATTTGTTGCTTTATGCTTATTTGTTGTTGCTCAGATCGCGTAAGCTCAGTGTGTATTACATGTTGTTGCTGTTGCGCATCACTTACGCTTTCTTGCGAGGCTTGTACTTGGGTTTCTAAGCTTGCAAGTACGTCGTCGTGACCAGAATGAGCCGTTTTAAAAAACGTAACTTGCTCATTTAATTTATTTATTTGTTGGCTTTTTTCGAGTTGTTGTTGGTGTAGTTTTTGCCATTTTAAAACGGCAATTTGCCCTTTTAACGTTCGCTCTTGCGCTTTTAACTCGCGGTATTTTTTAGCATCAACCGACTGCACCGCTAACTTAGTAAGTTGACTTTGTAACTCTTTGCGTACATCGAGTAAGCGCTCTAAGTTTTCACGGGTGCTTTTTATTCGAGTTTGCGTTTCGCGGCGGCGCTCTTTGTATTTAGATACTCCTGCGGCTTCTTCTAAAAACACCCTAAGTTCTTGCGGTTTGCTCTCTATTAAGCGCGAGATCATGCCTTGCTCAATAATGGCGTAACTACGTGGGCCAAGGCCTGTGCCCAAAAATATATCAGTAATATCGCGTTTGCGGCATTTACTGCCATTTAAAAAATACAACGACTGACCATCGCGAGTAACTAAACGCTTTATTGCAATTTGATTACGATCGGCAAAGGTATTAGGAAAGTCGCCTTTGTCGTTATCAAAAGTAAGCTCTACCGAGGCCTGCGAAATAGCTTTACGATTAGTTGAGCCATTAAAAATGACATCGGCCATGGCGTCGCCACGTAAATTTTTAGCCGAGCTTTCGCCAAGCACCCAGCGCACTGCATCAATAACATTAGACTTGCCGCAGCCATTAGGGCCTACAACACAGGTCATTTGATCAGGAAATGGAATTTTAGTTGGCTCTACAAACGATTTAAAGCCTGCCAATTTTATAGTGCTTAAGCGCATCTTTTTGTTATTACCGAATATTATTGGTTATAAACATTAACCTTGCTTTAGTTTTAAGCTTGGCGTTTAAAATTATCTAAAATAATACCGGTTGCCATAGCCACGTTCAGCGACTCAGCCTGACCAAAAGCCGGTATGGTTATTTTATCAGTTACTAATTTGGCACACGCTTCGCGTATACCGTGCGACTCACTGCCCATTAATAACACGCCTGAACCTGTAAATTGAGTGTTGTGCACATTTTCCCCGTCTAAAAAGGCACCATAAATTGGTAATTTTAATGTGGCTAAATACGCAGGCAAATCGACTTGGCTTACCGACACTCTTACAAACGAGCCCATAGTGGCACTAATTGTTTTAGGGTTGTATGCATCGGCGCTATCTGTACTGGTTACAATATGTTTAATACCGTACCAATCAGCAACTCTAATAATAGTGCCTAAATTGCCCGGATCAGATACACCATCAAGTGCTAATATTAAGCCACTGGTTTGTAGTTGTGCTGCTTGTGGCATATTTACAATAGCAATGGCGGCATTGTTACTAACCAGCGTACTTGCTTTTGTTAGCAGCTCTTCCTCAGCGCAAATAAAATTAATACCCAGATACTGTGCTTGATAGGTATTTATAAATGCCTCGGTAGCAAATATATCAACCGCCTTTAATGGGCTGTTTAATAACTCAAGTACGTTTTTTTCACCTTGTACAAGGTATTGATTAAATTGCTTGCGGTACTTTTTTTGGCCAAGTTGGCGAATAAGTTTGAGTTGGTTTTTTGAAATCATAACAGCCCCATAAAATGATGCGCACAGTATAGCAGATCTCATACCGACTTCTGAACTCGAAAAATAGCTAAAGTAGTGAGTTTGGGGTCTTAATACTATTGGCGCTGCGCTCAAAGGTTAAGTTAATCCGCATAAACATTCCTTGTATTGCCTCAACCTGCTGCGACTCTCCTAATATACACACTAACTCTTGATATAACGCGTCGCATGCATGTTTAAACCGCTGATCAACTTGACCTTTACTTGCCAGCAAAAATGCATCGGCAAGAGCATGCTGCCACAGTGCAAAATATTTTAGATCTTTACCTGCTACGTTTTCGCACACAGAGCGTAATCGCACTGCTGCGTGGCCTAAATTTAATGCGGTTAATGCCAAGTCAGTAATAGCGCGAGACTGCGAACCTTGGTCGTAATGAGTGAGTCGTAATAATCGGTCGGCCATCCGCTGGTTATACCAAACAATAGGCGCACTGTGTTTATTAATATCGAGCAGGTCTTGATGGGTTGCTTTAAAAATTCTATGCACTAATAACTGGGCGCTTGGCCCTGTAATTAAATGAAAAACCCAAAATAAAATAGCTACCCCAGTAAAAATAGCCATTGCCGCACTCAGCGTATAATCAATTGAAAATGCTCGGCTCATATCGGTACTTGGGCTCACCAAAATAGAAAACGGTATACAAAAGCCTAATCCGTAAGGCAGGGTTTCTCTATCGGCAAGTAGTAATAAACCAATAAAGTAAGGGCCAGCTAATACCAATATGAGTATTTCTAATTGCCCACCACTGTAGGCTAATAAGTTAAGTGCATAAAAAATACTGACAAAACTAGCAACCACAACTCCAATCATTATCCGCTTTAACACCACACGCAAAACAATGAGTGGAAAACGCGCTAACATAATTGAAAATATCACCGGTAAAATCATAATCATTATTGCTGCCGGCGATCCTGTGCTTACCCAAATACACGCGCCAATAAAAAACACCATAACGGTGCGAAACCCAACAATTATTGCCGCTAACGGATCACGGTAAGTTACTGTGCTAGGTGCATTTAGCAGCCTTGTATCGCGCTCTTCAAGGGCGCGATAAGCACGCAGCAACACTGTTAACTCTGTGGTTATATCAACACTAACATTGAGCATATGCGATTCAAAGGGCAGCTCACTGCTGTTATTCGCACGATATTCGGTTAACTCTCGGCGCAAGTTTTTTACTTGTTCTATGCAATCATCAACACTGTTTGCTTGCGCTATATTTGCTAAAACCTGTTTGAGCTGAGTAAATAATTGAGTCAGTAGCGGGCTCATCAATTTTGTATGGCTACGTTGTAAACGGCCAAATATTTGAATTAACGCCAGTAAAGATAATACTTTTTGCGACAGTTGATTTGCTGCACGAGCGCGCCCAGGACCTTTAGGGCCTTCGTAACGCACCGCGCTAGAATCTTCGTTAACTGCGCCTAAGGTTGCCAAAATGCCATCTATTTGCTGGTGTCGTTCTTCGTGCGAGCCTTGTATGTTTAGCTCAGTAACTAGGTAATTAAGGGTTTGGTTTATTAATGACTTTGCCTGAATTTGCAGCCCATTTTTCACTTTTACTGGCCAAAATAAATGGCTCACAATGCCGGCGCAAATTGAGCCAATTATAATTTCGCTCATACGCGATTGGGCAATACTAAATACAGCTTGGCTACTTACGGTGGTAGGGCTTGCTATTACCAGTAACACTATAATTTCGGCGGTAACCGCCGCCATAGCAAACCCATAAATAAAATTTGTTTGCCTAACCAAAGCCGATAACGTTGAGTTAATACCCAGCCACAACCCCAGTATGCCCAGTGCTAAGTAAGGGTAAGATATGAGCTGCGTTAATAGTAATATGCCAAACAAGCCGCCTATAACAGTGCCTACTATTTGGCACAGAGCTTTTTCGGCCACTAAGCCACTCTCTGGGCGTATTTGTAAAAACACCGCTGAAACTAAAGCCCAGTAAGGGCGATCTAAATTAAGAAACAAAGCAACTGTAAGCGCCATTGCCATAGCAATTACGCCTTTTAGTGCAAAAATAACAGCCTGCTTTTTAGGTAAAAACAGGTTACGCAGCACAGCCTCCATTAGCGCTCAACAAGTCGAATAGTTGCGGTCATTCCGGCACTAAGCTGAGTATCTGCAGGAAACGCGTCTAATTTAATATCCACCGGAATGCGCTGCGATAAGCGTACCCAGTTAAAGGTTTGCTGAACTTGTGGTAAACGCTGGCCATTACTTTGCGTATTAGTATTAGCAATTGCTTTACCTATACTCATTACCTGACCAGTTAAAGGTTTACCACCACTTAACAAAGCTACATTTGCGTGTTGCTTTAAATGAATAAGAGGGATTTTGGTTTCTTCAAAGTAGCCGGTTACATAAAAAGAGTCTGCTTGTACAATGGCAAATACCGACACGCCTTGAGCAACATAATTGCCTTGGCGTAAATCTAAGTTAATTATGTAACCCGACACAGGTGCAACAACTTGGGTTCTATCAAGGTTTAACTGCGCTACTGCTTGTTCTGTTTTAGCGAGTTCATAGTTTGCTTTTGCTATTTTTGTATTAATTCGCGTTGCTTCTAAACTTTCTTCACTAATTGCTTGTTGGCTGTTTAATGCTATTCGACGCTCGTATTTATGCTTAGCAAGCTCCCAGGTATATAATGCATTTTCGGTACTGGCTTTACTGCGCTCTAGCGCTGCCTGATAACGCTTAGCATCAACACTAAAAAGCAGATCCCCTTGCTTTACACTTTGCCCGTCAATCATGTTTAAATGAGTTACCCAACCAGACACATCTGGCGCTACCGTAACTATATTGGCTCTAATGCGGCCATCGCGGGTCCATGGTGTATGCATGTAATCATTCCATACCCAACGCCCTGCAAATACGGCCATAAAAATAACCAGTACTGTAACTAAAATACGTAAATATTTGGCCATTAAATTATTCTTCCACTTAATAAATATACGGTTAATGCTAAGTAACATACAAATAAAGACACCTCAAACCAGGCAACCCGCCAAATGCGATCGTGCCAATCTAAACGGTGCAAAATAAAACGACTCAGCGCTGTTAATAAAAATGCTATGGGAAAATAAACAACCAAAGGACTAAATTCTAGCCCTCCTAAAACAACAGCCTGAAGCATAAAAAGGTATCCTATTTTAGTTTTTATAAGTGGATAATTAAGCTCAGTATAGACTGAGCCTGACGAGCTTATAATAGAATGATATGTAAATAACCTAAATTCAGGTTAAATAACACCAAATTACTGCATAACGGTATTAAATAAACACGACTAAAAAATTATACTACTTTTATGGGACGCAAAAAAATAGGGCACGCTTTAAGGGTGCCCTATTCATTAGTATTTTCTTTAGTTTAATACTTATTTTTATATGCCCATAAGTGCAAAAGCTCATGCGCAATGGTTGCTGCAGCAATGGCGGTTACTTCACTTTGATCATACGCTGGCGATACTTCTACTACATCCATACCTACCATATTAATGCCTTTTAAAGCACGTAATATTTTAAGCACTTTGTCTGATGTTAAACCACCACACACGGGAGTGCCTGTACCAGGTGCAAACGCAGGATCAAGGCAATCAATATCAAAGGTTAAATAAACCGGTAAATCGCCTACTCGCGCAATTATTTGCGCAGCAATATCGTTTGCCGATAAATCGTTGGCTTGCATGGCATCAATCACTGCAAACCCATGCTTGCTTTGATCAAAGTCGGTGCGAATACCAATTTGAATACTGTGCTCTAAATCAATTAACCCTTCCATTGGTGCATGATAAAACATGGTACCGTGGTCGTAGCGTGAGCCATTACTGTAAGTATCTGTGTGGGCATCAAAGTGCACCAAAGCCATTTTGCCATGTTGTTTTTCATGCGCACGTAGCAATGGTAAAGTCACAAAATGATCGCCACCTAGCCCTAACAAGGTTTTACCTTGGCTTAATATTTTACTCGCGGCTTGTTCAAGCTGCGCCGTAAAATACTCAGCGTCGCCTACCGGATAAGTAAAGTCTCCAGCATCGGCCACTTTTAAATGCTCAAATAATGGAAACGTCCATGGATACTTAGTGCCTTCCCACGCTAAATGCACCGATGCACGACGAATCGCGTCTGGGCCTAAACGTGCACCTGGGCGGCCCGAGGTCGCCATATCAAATGGTAAACCAAGCACTACTACATCAGCGTCAATCGCGGTAATATTTTGCACCATAGGACAACGTAAAAAGGTCATCCCATTGGAATACAATGAGTGATCTGGATGATCAAACAAAGTCGACATACTTATAGCTCTTCTAAATAAGTGTAGCCATCAAGGCCATTTTGCAATTCGTCTAAAACGCTTTGCTGTTCGTGTTCTGCAATTTTGCTACTTACCAACTGCTGATACGACTGCTGAAAACTCTCAACGTCTAAATGCACGTAACGCATCATATCGGCTACTGTATCGCCTTGGTTTATTTCGGTAATGCTGGCTACGCCGTGCTCATCCATATTCACCATAGCGCTGTGCGTATCGCCAAATAAATTATGCATATCACCTAATATTTCTTGATAAGCACCCACCAAGAAAAACCCCATTAAATATGGTTTATCTGCACTAAACTCAGGTACTGGTAGTGTACTTTCAATGCCTTGACCATCAACATAATGATTAAGTGCACCGTCAGAATCACAAGTAATATCCAGTAATACTGCACGTTTTTTTGGCGCTTCGGTTAAGCCACTTAATGGCAACACCGGAAACACCTGATCAATTCCCCACGCATCTGGCAGTGATTGAAACAACGAGAAATTTACAAAAAACTTATCGGCTAAACGTGCATTAAGCTCGTCAATTATTGGCCGATGAAAACGGTTTTTGTTGTCCATGTGCTTATTAAGCTCATAACACACGCGTAAATTTGTTTGCTCAGCCCACGCACGCTGGGTTAAGTTTAGTAACCCCATTGCAAACTGATTATGTGCTTCGGCTAAATCCCCTTGGCTATCGTGATAAATCTCAATTAATGCACGGTCATCAGTTAATACATGCAATTGCTGCCACGACATCCACATATTTTTAAGTAACTGCGGGGCATCATCAGCCGGTGCTTCAATTTCTTCAGGTGTATAACTTTCAGTACCAATCACATTTGAAATAAGCACAGCATGGTGCGCGGTTAATGCCCGCCCCGACTCCGAAATAATAGTTGGAAACGGCTGTTCATACTGCTTACAAATGTCGCCTATGGTGTACACAATATTGTTAGCGTATTCAGCTAAGCTATAGTTCATTGAGTTATGTGACTGGCTACGAGTACCATCGTAGTCAACAGCTAAACCACCGCCCACATCAAGACACTCAATTTTTGCACCTAGTTTACGTAACTCGCAGTAAAAACGTGCTGCTTCGCTTACACCTAAACGTACATCACGAATATTCGCCATTTGCGAACCTAAGTGAAAATGCACCAACTGGACTAAATCAAGTTGATCCGATTCTTTCAAACGATTAACCACATGCAAAACTTGTGATGCCGATAAACCAAATTTTGATTTTTCGCCGCCACTTGCTTGCCATTTACCTTTACCTTGCGATGCCAAGCGCACGCGAATACCAATGCGTGGCTTTACATTTAATTCTTTAGCTTGGCTAAGAACCATGTCGAGTTCAGAGAGCTTTTCAAGCACTATGTATACTTTATGGCCTAGCTTTTCGCCTATTAGCGCTAAGCGTACATATTCTTTGTCTTTGTAACCGTTACATACAATCACCGCACTGGTTTTTTCAGCCAATGCAAGTACGGTTAATAACTCTGGTTTGCTACCTGCTTCTAAACCTAGTTGTTTTTTTTCTAGTTGTGCTTGGCTGGCAACAATTTCTTCAACCACTTCACGCTGTTGGTTTACTTTAATTGGGTAAACTAATAAATAATCTTTAGGGTAGCCGTAATCTGCAATCGCGGTATTAAATGCAGCACATAAGCTGTGCACACGATGATGTAATATTTGCGGAAAACGTACTAATGCAGGCAAACTTAAGCCTTTATCTTCTAGTTGCTTAGCAATGTCCGTCAGTGCAATAGTTTGCTCTGGCGCATCGGCTTTAGGGGCAACATATACATCACCTTGTTCATTAATACCAAAAAAACCTTGGCTCCAATGACGAACATTGTAGCTCGTACGAGCTTGTTCTAGTGATGTTGTTTCTTTCATTTATCTTTCTCTTTTATTTAGAAATGCCGAACTGGCTAATTGCGCGCATTAAAAGAAAAATAGCGGTTTAAGTCCAACAAGAATTTTTACTCGTAACGAGTAAATTTTAATGTTAAAAATTAGAAACAAAGTAACGCTAAAGATCATAGCGCCTCAGAGGCAGGTAACATAAAGGAAGAATCTAAATTGCGCTTAATATACGGCTTTTATTACAACTTTTGTTATTAAGGATTGCAGATATATAGCGTAAAATTAGTTGCTAAATTGCGGCTTGAAAAGCCAATATTAGCGATATTAAAATAAAAACAGGGTACAAGCTAAAGTCGGATAAACGCAGCGCCACCCGACAAATTATAGCTTATTTAATAACTCACCTAGTCCAATACTTTTATCTGATTGAGTGATGTTATATTTATATGCGTTTGAAAATAGTACTTTCCTGTTTTTTTACCCATAGCGTAAAAATCAATTATCATACGTTTAGCCTCGCCCGTAACTTCAACTGTTTTATTAATAAAATATAAATCGGGCGAAGTTCCATACTTTTTTATAAAAGCATTTACTGTTCTAGGGTGAATAGCGACACTCACATTTCTTCTATCTCTATAATCCAATTCTGTATTTAAATAGATACCACTGTTTTGAATGCCCGCCGCCTTTATTGATAACTTAAATACGCCTTTTATTCCTGCAGGAGCGACTTCTTCGGTGAGGGCAATTAAATTCATAGTGCTGGTTATATCCGAGTTAGATATAACTTTAGGTGTTGATGTACACCCACTAAGAATTAAAATAGAAATTAAAACAAAATACTTCATCTATACAACTTCCTTGTTAATCAAATTTGTGAGGCTAGCGTACTTTTACTTAAGCCTAATATTAATAATAAATGAGCTACTATAATACGCTATAAGCAACTTTATTAGTTTAAAAATATATTATGCGCCCTTAAATAAAACGTAGTATTTATTAGTCGCTTTTACCTAAACAAACACATGGCGCAAAAATAATGCCGCTAATTAGTCTTTTTTATCTATCGTTATTTCAAGCGTTTTGCTATTCCCAGCAAACCACTTCTGAACATACAAAGATCCAACAATAGGGGCAACGCCTTCATCTGGGACTTCTTTGTAACGAACACTGTTTTTTGTTTCTTTTTCGTATTCAAAAGTTACTACTTTTTTCGACATAAAATACTCCTTATACTCACATTTATACCTAGGATAATAATTTAATAGTTTTAACAAATAACTTAAAGTATTGCTACGTAATCATTTTTAAATAATCTAAAAATATTTTTCCGCTATAATTACGTATTACATTCAAGGCCGTCATACTCTTTAAAAGTGTTGGTTAATATTACCGCCCCCTTACAAGCCAAACGCGTAGAATATAAACCAATTTAAAACAATACCTTAACTAAATTAATACTTAAATGAGTACTGCTTTCAGTTTAAAAATAATGGTTATTTAACCCATAAATTTAATCTTTAATTAAAGCATCTAAGAGAGCTTGAAGTTATTATTTAAGCTGCTATATTGGAGCTATGAAAACATATGTTTTTTTATTTAATTATATTATTTGTTTGGGGAGCTTCGCCCTAAAATTCCCCGCTTAAGCGGACGCTTCTCTGCGTCCATCTGTTTCACAGAATTTACTATTAATTTTTAATTTAACTTTTAATTTAGGCCATTCTCGGCAAGCTTTCTATCGCCTAGATTAAAGTGAGATTTAAATATTACTGTGTTTTTATTATCAATATTATTTATGCGCTATTGTTTAGCGTGTGGCAAATTTGGTTATTAAATACAGTAAAAGCATAAAGTTTCTTCGTTTAGTTTTAAGCAATATAAACGAAGATCAGTAATTATTTAATCTTATTAAAGGAGGTGAATAGCCGATTGATATTGTTTCTTTAATTTTTAGTTTACTAAAAGCAGAAGTAATTAATTTGTTATTTATTAATAGGTGATGATATGTCTAAAAATGATATGAAAAAACCACAGTTATCGTTAAAAGAAAAACGTAAGTTAAAACAAGAATCGAATACAACAGAAGTAGCAAAGCCAAGGAAAAAGAGAAAGGCTTAAGTTACTTTAAGTAACGCTAACTTTTAATGTTATTAGCTATGCCTTTAATTAGGCAAATAAAGTGAGCTGCGGTGGTTATTTACGATGAAGCCGAACGTGGATCAGCCGGCTTATCGGTAGAAGGAAACTAACCCCGCTCCACTTTTAATGCGAATAATTTATAAGTAACTAACGTTTATTTTCGACAAAGTCTGGAGGTAACTTACCTTGATTGTTGTTAGGTTTTTAGTTTGTGAAAAAAGCATTTTAAATTAATCTATTATTTATTGTTTAGGTGGTGAATATGTCTAAAAATGATAAGAAAAAACCCGCTTTATCGTTAAAAGAAAAACGTAAACTGAAAGAATCAAATACTGTTGAAGTTGCAAAACCAAGAAAGAGAAAATCTAAGTAATAACAAAAAAGGGCGCCAATAATATTGGCGCCCTTTTTTATGCTCTAATATAAGCTGTATTATTTATATAAACCTTGCTCAGTAGCCATTTTTTTCGCAATTTGTGGGGCCGTCCAAAGTGATGGTAACAACACAAAAGACACTGGTACGGCGGTTACTACAATAAACGACTGCAATGCAGAAATACCACCTGAACCTATCGAAATTAATATTGCTGCCATAACTCCCATCATAATGCCCCAAAACACTCTAATGGGTGTTTGCGGATGATCGTTACCCGTCATTACCATAGATACCGAGTAGGTCATAGAGTCACCCGTGGTTGCTACAAATATTGTGGTTAAAATTAAAAACAACACCGATATAACAAAACCCATAGGCAGCTGCTCAGTAATGGCCAACAGCGCAGCGGGTAAATTTAAGCCCGCAAAGGGTTCTGAAATAACACCCGGGTTTGCTAACTCAAAAAATATTCCTGAACCACCCACTATCGTAAACCAAAAACAAGTAATAACAGGAGCAATTATTGAGATAAGCGTGATCATTTCACGAATAGTACGGCCGCGCGAAATTCGTGCAACAAACATAGCCATTAAAGGTCCGTAACCTAAAAACCAGCCCCAAAAGAATACTGTCCACCAGTCTAACCAAGCGGTATCGGCACGAAAGGTGGCCATAGGAATAAAGTTATTAATATAAAGCCCAAACGAATGAATATAGCTATCAAAAATAAAGGCTGTAGGCCCCATCAGCAAAATAAACAGCATTAACGCCACGGCTAAAATTACATTAAAGCGACTGAGTAATTGAATTCCTTTAGTAACACCACTTACGGCAGATAGAGTATAAATTGCAATTAAACTAAACAAAATGGCCACTTGAGTGGTGTAAGTATCTGGAATACCAAATAGTTTTTCTAAACCAAAGCTTACTTGCAAGCCTAAAAAGCCAATAGGGCCTACCGTGCCTGCTACTACAGCTATAACACAACACGAATCGACAATAGCACCAAATGCGCCTTTCATTACGCGATCGCCAAATACCGGATACAACAAAGTACGCGGCTTAAGCGGTAAACCTTTTTCGTAATGTAAATGCATATACACTATGCCAGTCAGGCTGCCTAAAATAGCCCAGGCTAAAAAACCCCAATGCATAAAGCTTTGCGCTAAAGCATTAAATGCAGCCTCTTTAGTGCCTGATTCACCACCAAAAATTGGCGGCGGCGAAATAAAATGTGCCATTGGCTCAGCAGCAGCCCAAAACACCCCGCCACCAGCAAGGAGTGTACACATAATAATGCTGATCCACTTAAAGGTAGTAATCTCTGGCTTTTTTAAGCCACCTAATACCACTTTCCCGGTACGTCCAAAGGCTAAAAACAACCCAATTATAAAGGTCGAAAGCAATAATATTTGCCAAAAGGCACCAAACGTTTTAGTAGAAAAAGCAAAGGCGGTATTGATCCAACCCGACATCAAATCAATATCATAAAGTGCTAGCACAGCAAATAGCACAAGGATGCCACCACTGATTAAAAATACCGGTATATCAACCCCTGCCAAATACTTTATTGTAGATGAATGCTCATCCTCATGTTGTTTTGTTACTCCAGTGGTACTCATTTATCGTCTCCTGATGGATTTTTAGTTACCGACATAGCGACATACCACAACACCCACCCTAAATACGAAATTACACAATGAAGCGACGCTAATCAAAAGGTTAAATTATCTTTCGATCTTGCTTTATTTCGAGTTTAGAAAATGCCATAACAAATATCTTAACTGCCAATTTGTGAATATTTTACCCTTTTCAGCAACCTAATCCAACGGTACTCTAATTATTAATAGTGAATTTACACAATAGCAAAGCCTTGCTTACAGCTATTTTTAATAATAAACAAATATAAAACAACAATTTTGAAGGGGCTAGGCAAACAGAAATGGCAATATAAATAAAGAGATGCAAAAGTACTGCGATAAAAAAAGGTACATAAGGCTAAGTATATTAATAGTCAAATGCATAATTAATCTCGTAATAAGTTTAATATGTATTGATAGTATTTTTGTAAAATAACTAAGAGAGTGTTTGGAATAAACTTATTGATGGTTTTTAAATTATTAGCAACGCGTATAACACACATAAAAAAAGCGCTTAATAAGCGCTCTATTACTTTAATAAATACCGATACTTACACCAATACTTGACGCGTATTTGCTATAAAGTGATGTACTTCACGCTCAATTTTAGGGTCAACAGGCTCATCTGGTCGACGATCATTCGGGCAAGGCATTCTTGGCGTAGTACCAAATAAGCGACAAATTAATGGACGCTCGTCATATACAGTGCAGCCATTGGGACCAAGATGTACACAATTGAACTCGTTTAACGCCGCTTCATGCTCAGCATCTGTTTTTACCGGTAAGCGCGACATTTCCTCTGAAGACGTTGTTACTGGCCCGCAGCAGTCGTGGCATCCTTTTACGCATTCAAACGCTGGAATATTAGCGCGTAATCGTAAAATTACTTCCTGATTTTTGTACATCACTATTTATACCCTTTATTTTTGCAACGCACTGACGCGGCAACTTTACTAATTTCTCCACAACGCATCAAAGCGATGCCTAAGCCTAGAGTGGCTAGATCAGCTATAGTACGCTTTGCACTGCCCAAAAATCAAGCTAAGTTAGCATTTAGTTACGCCATAGCGCTAATATACACAGCTTATAAACTAAATATTATTTATTAAGCAGGATGAATAAAGTAGTAAGCTGGCCGTTGTTATTATTTTACTTAAACACTTTGTTACCTAAAAATACTGTTTAAAATTACTCAGCTATTTATACTAGTGCAAATGAAAAATATTTTTTGAGGTAGTTGTGCAGATCATACAAGGTATGGAGTATTTTTTTTCGGGTTTTAAATTAATTACTCAAAAGGGATTAAAGCGTTTTGTGTTTATTCCGTTGTTAATTAATATTTTACTTTTTGGTAGCTCGTTGTTTTTTTTATTTGGCTGGTTAAGCGACAGTTTTAGCTACATAAATAATATGCTACCCGAGTGGTTAAGCTGGCTTGAGTGGTTAATGTGGCCCATTGCCCTGTTAATAGTGCTGTTTAGCTACAGTATGTTATTTACTGTAATCACAAACTTTATTGCCGCACCTTTTAATGGTTTACTCAGTGAAAAAGTTGAGTTGCATTTAACAGGTCAAAAAATTAATGATGATGGCTTTGCTGAGTTATTAAAAGATGTGCCACGCATGCTTGGCCGAGAGTGGACAAAACTTTGCTATTACCTTCCCCGCGCCATTGGCTTTTTTATATTGTTATGGGTGTTGCCGGTTATAGGGCAAATACTGTGGGTGCTTTTTTCGTGTTGGATGTTTGCCGTGCAATACCAAGATTACGCGTTCGATAATCATAAAATCAGCTTTAAGCAAATGAAAACCGATTTACAAAGCAAGCAAGGTTTATCGTACGGGTTTGGTTTTGCAGTAATGTTGCTAACAGCCATTCCGTTGGTAAATTTAATTGTAATGCCTGTTGCTGTTTGTGGTGGCACCAAATTATGGGTTGATAACTTTCGCAGCCAATACCGAAATCAATAATATGAAATAAAAAATGGGTCACTTGACCCATTTTTGATTTAACCTTAACTCTGGTTATTTACTAATTCATCATTAGCTATACAAGCTTTGTGGCACTTTGGTCACATTTAAGTGCACGGTCACTTCCTCACGATCATGATATAAATGCTTAGCTTGTAACTCGTAGCTTATACCGTATTTTTCCAGCTCTGCTCTGATCATGCTTAAGCACTCGTAAACACTATCAAAGCGTTTTTTCATTGGCAGCTTTAAGTTAAAAATAAGCTCTTTAGCATATGCATTTACTGCCCAATCAATCATTAGGCTGGTTACTTTAGTTGGCTTTTCTACCATGTCGCATACTAACCAAGTAATGTTGCGTTTTTCTGGGCGATATTTAAAGCCATCGGCCCTAAAGTGCTTTACCTGCCCTGTTTGCATTAAATCATCGTTCATTGGGCCATTATCTATCGCGCTTACAAACATACCACGGCGCACTAACTGATAAGTCCAGCCACCTGGACACGCCCCTAAGTCAACACTGCGCATTCCGGCTGCAACGCGTGACTCGCGTTGTTGTTCTGGAATAAACACATTAAATGCTTCATCTAATTTTAAAGTAGAGCGGCTTGGCGCATCACTTGGCATACGTAAACGTAAAATACCCATAAAAAATGGCGAGTTATTAAAGCTATACGAGTAACCGACATAAGCGGTGTTGTTAGTTAAAAACAGTACATGCATTACTGGGCGGTTTGCTTTTGGCTCGCGCAGTACAATATTACGTTTTTCGAGGGCTTTTTTAAGGGGCGTTGATATTTTTTTACAAAAGGTTAAAAGCTCTTTGCCTTCGTTGGTATCGGGGGTTTCTACACGTAGCTCAGAGCACAAGGTAAAATCTTTAGCAGCCTCTACAACCGCCCCTACACGATCTTCTACTGGCATGTTTTCGATCAGCGTACCAGCAAACCATTGACGAGCAAACACCATGTTTTTAAAATCAACTTTTTTAATTATTTCGTCGCCATGCTGCGCGTCAAAACACTCATAAATAACATAACCGGTATTTGGTTTTGCTTTAACATAACCGGCAAAACCTTGCTCGGCAGCGTGGAACGTTATTTCAGCAGCGGCATCGTTTTCAAACCCACTACGACAGTAAATTACAACACTAGACATATTAACCCTTTAAAACTTAAATCGTGCAACTTGCACTAAAATAACAATCCAACCAATAATAAAGCATAAACCACCCAATGGGGTTATTGGGCCTAGCCACTTCATACCTGTTATGGCAAGTAAGTATAAACTGCCACTAAAAAGCAGTGTGCCCGCAATAAAAAAACCGCCAGCCCAATTGAGGTTAATACCCCACTTAATTAACACCGCCACAGCTATAAGCGCTAATCCATGCACCATTTGGTACTCAGCTGCGGTTTTAAACACACCTAATGAGTACTCCGACAGTCGGCTTTTTAAACCGTGGGCGGCAAACGCCCCTAGCATTACCGACAGCATACAAAAAAAGCTCCCGGTCATTAAAAATAATTTAATCATTTATTACTCTCTCGAATACTTATTTAACAATGCATTTTATAAAGCGCACAGCACTTTGTACTGCAGTTGCTCGATTTTGCGCCTCACTAACGCCACTTTTTTTACGCGGTTTTAGTGAATGGTCGCCATCGGGTAGCCAGCAATATTCTGGTTGCTTGGGCATTAACATAGTAGCTAGCTCCTCACGAGTACCAAACGTATCGCGCTCACCTTGTAATACCAAAAATGGGCAGCCTATATCAGCAAAGTGATCGGTGCGTAGCTTTTCAGGCTTGCCTGGCGGATGAAACGGATAGCCAAACGCTAATACACCTAAAATAGCATGCTCGCTAGTACAGGCAAGCATTGACGCCATTCGTCCCCCCATAGATTTGCCACCAATAAATAACGGCAACCCTGGCTGTGCATGGCTAAGTATTTGCTCATAGTAGCTAAGCAATTTAGGCGCGCGATCGGGTGGGCGGCGTTTATTGGTTTGTTTCGCTATTTGCATATATTCAAAATCAAATAAACCAACATCAATCCCTTGCTCACTAATGAGTTGTGCCATATTTTGCATAAACTCATGGTCGCTACCTGCCCCTGCACCATGGGCAAAAATAAACTGTGCTATAGCTGGCTGCTGTGTATTTTTAAACCATTCAATCATATTAATACTCTTGTTCTTGCTCTACTAAGCTCAGCATCCATTCTTTAAATGACACTATTTTACCCATTTCAGTTTGCGACTCGCGCAGCACTAAATAATAAGCGTTTTTACTCTCTAAACTATGATTAAACGGGATCACTAATCGTCCGGCGTCAATATCGGGCTTAGCGAGTACACTATTGCCTATAGCCACACCTTGGCCATGTACTGCGGCTTGTAACACCATAGATGAGTGACTAAAAATGGGCCCTTGGTTAACTTGCACATTACGTACACCGGCGGTTTTCATCCATGTTTTCCAATTTTTACGTGTGGTGTCGTGCAATAAGGTATGGTGCGCTAAATCACTGGGTTGATTAAGTGGCTTAATGCCATTTAATAATAGCGGGCTACATAGCGGCACTAAATACTCGGTATGTAACTTAAAAGTTTGCACCCCACTCCAATGCCCACGGCCATAATAAATAGCAACGTCGACATCGTCGGTTAAAGAGTTTTCGTCTAGATCTTGCGCTTTTATTCGCACGTCTATTTCTGGGTGTAACTCATTAAATAAACTTAATCTGGGCACTAGCCACTGAATCGCAAAGCTTGGCGTTAAGCTTACCGTTAAAGAGCCTTTCGCACCTCGTGCTAGTAATTTTTCGGTGGCGTCTATTAGTTGGGTAAATATTTCTTTTATATCGAGAAAGTAACCCTGCCCTTCTTCGGTTAATAATAGCGAGCGGTTTCTGCGTATAAATAGCTTTAAGCCCAAATGTTCTTCTAATGTTTTTATTTGATGACTTACAGCGGCTTGCGTTACATATAGCTCTTCTGCAGCTTTGGTAAAACTTAAATGACGTGCTGCTGCTTCAAAGGCTTTAAGCGCGTTTAATGGAGGGACCCGTCTTGACATGATAACCACGCTTTGAATTAGTTTTTCTTATGCATGGAATTATATATTTAAGGTGTAAAAAAAGCGACCTTAGTCGCTTTTTAAATATTACCTAATATATAGGTTATAAATTATAAATCGCTGGCACTGGTATCAAGCGGTGCGAAGCTTTTAATTAAATCATCTACAGCTTTCATTTGCGTCAAGTAGCCTTCTAATTTACTCAATGCTAGTGCACATGGGCCATCGCATTTTGCTTCATTTGGATTTGGGTGTGCTTCTATAAATAAGCCCGCAATACCAAGTGCCATACCACTGCGGGCAAGCTCTGCTGCTTGGGCGCGACGACCATCAGCCGAATCTGCACGGCCACCTGGGCGTTGTAGTGCATGGGTAGCATCAAAAATAACAGGTGCCATTACTTTCATGTCATCCATGCCGAGCATATCAACCACTAAGTTATTATATCCAAAGCTTGAACCACGCTCACACAGTGCCACGTTGTTATTACCTGCTTCGTTAAATTTAGTAATAATATGGCGCATTTCGTGTGGGGCTAAAAACTGTGGTTTTTTTACATTTATAATTGCGCCGGTTTTTGCCATAGCAACAACCAAATCTGTTTGGCGGGCTAAAAATGCCGGTAACTGAATAACGTCAACTACTTCAGCAACAGGTGCTGCTTGATGTGGTTCGTGTACGTCGGTAATTAACGGAATATTAAATGTTTTTTTAATTTCTTCAAATATTTTTAAACCCTCGTCTAAACCCGGGCCGCGGTAAGAGTTGATTGATGAGCGATTAGCTTTATCAAACGACGCTTTAAATACATAAGGGATATTTAATTTAGTGGTTACTTCTACGTAATGCTCTGCAACACGCATGGCTAAATCACGAGACTCTAATACATTAATACCGCCAAACAATACAAACGGTTTGTTGTTTGCAAGTTCTATGTCATTAATTTTAATAATTTGGTTGTTCATTTTTATTCCTTATGGTGCAACTGCTTGCATCATTAATCCACAAATATAAGCCATATAAGTACCTACGCCATAGCCAAGTACCGCTAATAATACACCTACAGGAGCAAGCGACGGGTGAAATGCAGCGGCAACAACGGGTGCAGATGCCGCGCCGCCTACGTTGGCTTGTGAGCCTACCGCCATATAAAATAACGGTGCTTTAATTAGTTTAGCTACAATTAACATTAAGCTCGCATGGGTAAGCATCCATATAATGCCAATTACAAAATACATTGGTGTTTCAAAAATCGCCGTTATATTCATGTGTAAGCCGATTGATGCAACCAAAATATACAAAAATGTAGAAGCAACTTTCGACGCGCCAAACGATTCTATATGGCGTACTTTAGTAAACGATAAACTAATACCAATAGTGGTTGAGATCACGATTAACCAAAAAAACTTACTGTTTAAGCTGTACTCTTGTGCCCATGGGAAATTAGCACCAAAGTAAGGGCCTAAAAAGTCAGCACAAAAATGTGCCAAGCCGGTAATACCAAAGGCAATGGCAATAATCATCATATAATCGTTAAGCGTTGGCATGCGCGCATGCTCAGCATGATATTTTTCAACCCGGTTTTTAAGATCTTCAATGGCGCTGGTATCGGCACCTGTTCTTGCATCAATGGCTTTATGATTAGCTGCCATTAATAATAAAACGGCCATCCATAAGTTAGCAACAATGACATCTACCGTCACCATGGCCGAAAATATATCACCGCCAACTTCAAACATTTCTTTCATTGATGCTTGATTAGCACCGCCACCAATCCAGCTACCTGCTACTGTGGTCATACCGCGCCATACGGCATCGGGGCCATGTCCGCCAATTGCTTCTGGGTACACTGCACTCATAATTAAAATAGCTAAAGGGCCACCAATAACAATACCAGTAGTACCGGTTAAAAACATAATGAGTGCTTTGGGGCCTAAGTTTATAATGGCTTTTAAATCAATACTTATAGTCAGCAGTATTAAACACGCTGGCAATAAGTAGCGTGACGCTACGTAATATACGTTTGATTTATTACCATCAACAATACCAAAGGTATTAAGTAATGAGGGCAAAAAGTAACATAACAGTAAAGCGGGTACATATTTATAAAATGCTTTAAAACCTGGGTGCTGGCTGTTAGAGGTTTTAAACACAAACCCTAAAATAATAGCCAGTAAACCAAGTACCACAGCATCGTTAGTAATTAATGCAGTTTGGGCTTCAACCATAGTTATTCCTATTTTTAATGGTGAGTTTTATTATTATTGTCTTCTAGTTCTTCTATTTGGTGTTGAATAATCTCTATTGCAGGATCGTCTGGGCATTCATCTACAAAAAACTGTAAATCGTCACGTGCCATTTTAGGGCAACCTAATTGATTGAGTAAATACCCTCTGTCGCGTCGCTCATAAGGGTCGTCACCAATTATATCCATCAGCATTTCGACGCAGTTTAACGCATGACCAAATTTATTTTCGCTAATAAACGACCACTTTTGCTGGGCTAAAAATAATTTATATACTTCGTCGTCAAAAATAAGCTCAAGTGGCTCTTGCTCTTGGGCATTATCTTCATCAACGTTTTCAGGAATGATATACCAGCTTTGTTGGCCGCTGCTTGGCTCAATGGTATAGCCTTCTTCATCACTCATAGCTACATGTATACCAATATCACCTTGGGTAATACTTACACAAGCGTCTAGTTTGGCATGTTGTAAAAAATGGCTGAGTAAAATAGCAAGTGTTGTTGGTGAACCACTGCGCATAGTTAATGTATAGCTTATGCAATTTAATTTGTACTCTGGCACTTTTAAGCTAGAAGCACTAAACAGCCATTCACTATAAAAGCGATCTAATAGCTTATCTAAACGCACATGCTCGTCAGATGTTTGCAGACACAAAGCATCTATTTCCTGTTCAAAGGAAGTTAAAATTTCATAGCTAGGCGTTAAGTCAATCTGAGGGTCCCATTTAGATTCGGCTTGAATACAACGATAAATCGCCGGTGGCAAAAAATCATCATAAGCTTCATCAAAATAAGAATCATCGTGTTCATCAAACCCGAGGGTGGTCATTCATACTACAACATTTTAGAAAACGAAGGCGTAGTTTACTACTTTTTAAGCTAGATACCAATGTAGAGGGGCTTGAATGTGAACTTATGTTTAGAAATAGTTGAGCTTTGTACACAATTATACAAAGCTCAATTGGGCTAATTATTACTTATAAAAGCAGTGCCGACTTAGCGGTTGCTAAATAACCGATAGCTAAAATAACCAAAGTGTTAAAAATGGTATATGCTACTTTTGGTGCTGTTTTTGTTTGTTTTGAGCTAACAATACCAACGGCAATATAAATAACCACTAGCACTATCTTTTCTAGTAACCAATATTGCTCAAACGGATTAATTTTAGCGATCCCCATTAGCATTAATGCTGAAACAAGTAACAAAGTGTCTATGCCGTGGCTGCCAATAAACACCAGTTTATTTTTTGCCAACTTACCACTACCCATGCGTGAAAATGAGCGTACATAAAATAAAATTACACTCAACATCGCAATAGCCATGTGTGAATGTTTAACTGCTAAATAATCCATAGTTTTAATACTTCTGTTTAGTTAAATGTTTTTATTTTTAAAAACGAATAAGCAGTGCAAATATTACACTGCTGTAATTTAGTTTAAGAGCACTGTGCAAGTGTAACGCGATCGTTATTGCCTAAGTCTTTCACTGTTTTAATATTTATAAACCCCATTTGTGCAAAAAATTGGCTAACCGCACCACTTTGCTCAAAACTATGTTCGATCAAAAGATAACCTTTAGCGTGAAGATAGTCACGTGATTGGGTAATTATTTGTTTTATATCAGCCAGTCCATCATCATCTGCAACAAGTGCTGAGAGCGGTTCAAAGCGCACATCACCTTGCTTGAGGTGTATATCGGTTGTTTCTATATACGGCGGATTAGATACAATTAAATGAAACTTTTCGCCATTAAGCGCGCTAAACCAATTACTTTGCTTTACTTGCACATTATTAATGGCTAATCGCTGCTGGTTACGTGTAGCAAGTGCAACAGCATCAGCTACTCTATCTACTGCGGTAATTTGCCAAGTGGGCATTTCGCTCCCCAGTGCTAACGCGATTGCGCCAGTCCCTGTGCCTAAATCGAGCACCTTTGCATTACTTGGCACCGCCATTTCAAGCGCTTGCTCTACTAAGGTTTCGGTATCTGGACGCGGTATTAAAGTGGTGGCATTAACCTCTAGCGATAAACTCCAAAATTCACGTTGCCCTGTAATATGTGCAACTGGCTCGCCATTTAAACGCCTTTGGCAAAATGTATCAAATTGCTGCTGTTGCTCTGTACTAAGCGTGCTTTCTGGCCAAGTAAAAAGATAACTGTGAGGTTTTTGCAATATATGCAGTAGTAAAACTTGCGCGTCTAATTTAGCGCTTTCGCTGCTAGGTGCTAATAAATTAGCGCCTGCAGCAATTGCTTGTTCGAGGGTTTGGGTCACTATTATTACTCATCGCCCATGGCCGCTAGTAAGTCGGCCTGATGCTCTTGCATTAATGGCTCTACAATACAGCTTAAATCACCGGCTACCACTTCGTTTAAGCGATATAGGGTTAAGTTAATACGGTGATCGGTAATACGACCTTGTGGATAGTTATAAGTACGAATACGCTCAGAGCGATCGCCACTGCCTACTAAGTTACGACGCTCAGAGGCTTCTGCTGCATCGCGCTTTTCGTCTTCAGCTTGTTGCAAACGCGCTGCAAGTACCGACATAGCTTTAGCACGGTTTTTATGTTGCGAGCGCTGATCCTGACACTCTACAACCACACCGGTAGGTATATGGGTAATACGAATAGCAGAATCGGTTTTATTTACGTGCTGACCACCCGCGCCTGATGCACGAAACGTATCAACTTTAAGATCGGCCGAATTAATTTCAATTGCCTCAGCTTCTGGTACTTCAGCCATTACCGCAACCGTACACGCAGAGGTATGAACTCGACCTTGCGATTCGGTTTCTGGTACACGTTGTACACGATGCACGCCAGATTCAAATTTCAGCTGACCAAAAACGCCTTCACCACTAATATTAGCAATTATTTCTTTATAGCCGCCGTGCTCACCTTCGTTGGTGGTCACCACATCTACTTTCCATTTTTTAGTTTCGGCATAACGGCTGTACATTCTAAATAAGTCGCCGGCAAATATAGCCGCTTCGTCGCCACCAGTGCCCGCTCGCACTTCTAAATACACGTTATTATTGTCTTTAGGATCTTTTGGCAGCATTAATACTTGAATTTCATCTTCTATGGTCAGTATTTGTGCTTTAGCTTCTTTGTATTCTTCTTGCGCCATTTCACGTATATCTGGGTCTGAATCTTTCAGCATTTCTTCTGCGCTTATTACATCTTGTTGCGCTTGTTGGTAGCTTAAAAACGTTTTTACTACCTCTTCTAAATCTGAGTATTCTTTAGAAAGTGCACGAAAGCGGTTTTGATCACGAATGACCGATGGGTCGCTTAGTAGCGCTTGTACTTCTTCATAACGCTCAACTAAGATTTCTAACTTATGATAAACGGATTCTTTCATTAACTGCTATTCCTGATCAATACCTAACATTTTTTTCAATTGGTTTAACTGAGCCACTTCACCTTTTTTCGCTGCATCTTGAATAGCACGGGTAGGCGCGTGCATTAAGCGGTTGGTTAACTTATTGGCCAGCTCTAAAATAACTTTTTCGGCATCTTTACCTGTATTGAGCTGACTCACTGCTCGCTCTACAAGTTCGGACTTTATTGTTTGTACATCGTTTCGATAGTGGCGAATTAAATCCACCGAATCGAGTGAGCGTATCCACATTAAAAACTCTTTAGTGCGCTCGGTAATAATAACTTCAGCCTGCTCAGCGGCTTCTTCTCGGGCACTCATATTCTCGCTAACAATGGTTTGTAAGTCATCAACAGAATATAAATAAGCATCGTCAAGTTCACCCACTTGGCTTTCAATATCGCGAGGAACCGCAATATCAATAAACAACATAGGCTTATAACGACGCTGTTTAAGTGCTTGCTCCACCACACCCTTACCAATAATAGGCAGTGTGCTGGCGGTAGAACTAATAACAATATCGGCTTTATGTAAACGCTCAGGTAGCTGAGCAAGTGCAATTACATCACCCGATACTTGATCCGCTAAACTACGTGCACGCTCAAGGGTTCTGTTCGCAACCGTAATGTTTTGCGGCTCATTTTGGTACAAATGTTTGGCTACTAGCTCAATTGTTTCACCGGCACCAATGAGAAGTACATTGGTTTTATCGAGCTTGCCATAAATATGTTTAGCTAAATTAACCGCCGCATAAGCAACCGACACTGCACTGGCACCAATGTTGGTTTCAGTACGTACTTGCTTAGCAACTGAAAACGTTTTTTGAAATAATCTATCAAACGTCACGCCCACAGCATTATGAGTTTTAGCACTGTTATACGCTTGCTTTATTTGCCCCAAAATTTGCGGCTCGCCCAGTACGAGTGAATCTAGGCCACAGGCTACGCGCATTAAGTGATTTATAGCATCACTACCTTCATGGCAGTAAATGTTTTTACTCAGTTCATGTTCATCCAAACCATGGAAACTAGATAACCACTGCAACAGTGTTTGGGAATTTTGCTGTGCAAGGCTACAATACACTTCAGTTCGATTACAGGTGGAAACAATCACTGCCTCATTAAAATGGGCGTGGCCACTTAATTGCTGTAGCGCCTCTGAAATTTGCTCAGGGGAAAAAGCCACTTTTTCACGTAATTCTACGGGAGCGGTTTTGTGATTAATACCAAGTGCGATTATGGTCATATTTGCCAAATATTGATGAGCCCTACTTTAAAGGCCGCAATTTTATCAAAAATCTCAGGAATATGGAAAGTAAGGAGCAACATTTGATTCGACAATATTTTATTTTAGCTATGTTTTTCTTGTTTTTAGCCGGCTGCGCTCAAAAAAGAAACTTAGAAACAACCACTTACGAAAACTGGAAAACACATCTTGCTGAGCAAAGTATTTGGCAAGTAGAAGGTAAACTTGCTTTTATTAGCCCCGATGAGCGCCAATCTGCAAACTTAAACTGGCAACAGAGCCAAAATAACAATAATTTAGTGCTCACCACTTTTATTGGTACACGTATATTGTCACTCAAACAAACTGCAAATACGGCAGAACTAAACTATGATGGCGAGCAGTATTTTGACACCAATGCAACGGCATTACTAAAACGTTTAACCGGTTTTGCTTTACCGGTAAATAACGCCGACAGTTGGTTAAAAGGCACCATTGATGACCAAACTTTAAAGGTTGATCAATTAGGCCGCGCTAAAAGCGTATTATGGTTTGATAGTACAGGTAAAAAATGGCAAATTGAGTACGCTAGCTTTGTGCAAAAAAGCGGCTACTGGCTACCCAACAGACTGACCTTAACCCATCAAAAAATTAAAATTAAAATTCAACTCTACGATTGGCAGTTTAATTAACCATGAATAATATCACTTCATTTTCACTTATTGCGCCGGCAAAGCTCAATCTTTTTTTACATATTAATGGCCGCCGAGATGACGGTTACCATGAACTAGAAACCCTGTTTACGTTTTTAAATTATGGCGACGAACTTAGTTTTGAGTTAAGCGATTTACCTGCAATTATTGTTACCGGCGACACAAATGGCATAGCCACAACCGACAACCTTATCTATAAAGCGGCTTTATTATTGCAAACACAGTGCAAAACAAAGCAAGGCGTGAAAATAAATTTAATTAAACGTTTGCCAATGGGCGGCGGTGTTGGCGGTGGATCATCAGACGCTGCCAGCACATTATTAGCCTTAAATAAGTTGTGGAAAACAGCCCTCAGTTTAGATGAATTAGCTCATTTAGGCTTACAACTAGGTGCCGATGTACCCGTATTCATACATGGTAAAAGCGCCATAGCGCATGGGATTGGTGAGCAATTAGAACAAGTAATGCTTGAGCAAAAGTGGTATTGTGTGGTCTTCCCTAATCAACATGTAAGTACTGCTAAAATATTTACTCATCCTGAACTAAAACGCGACACGCCAAAAATTTCAGGAGACTGGCAACAGCATATTTTAACTAACGATTGCGAATCTTTAGTGAAAAAGCTGTGTCCCGAGGTTGAAAAAACCCTGCAGTGGTTGCTAAAATACGCTCCATCAAAGATGACCGGAACAGGTTCATGTTGTTTTGTAGAATTTGCTACGCAAGTTCAAGCACAAGATGTACTTGCTAATCTCCCCCATACTTGGCAGGGGTTTATCGCATCAAGCGTTAATACTTCTCCCGCTCATACGGAGTTAGCCGCCATATTTGATTGAAGTAACGTACAAGTAGTCATAAGTTAACACGCAGTGGTTTAATTATTGCCTGTTAGTCCAAAAATTCAGTGCCTGAGGAACCCTACCGTGCCTGACATGAAGCTCTTCGCTGGTAACGCAACACCTGAGTTAGCTCAAAAAGTTGCAAAACGTTTATATATTGAATTAGGCGATGCTGTTGTTGGCCGTTTTAGCGACGGTGAGATCAGTGTTCAAATTAATGAGAATGTTCGTGGATCGGATGTTTTCATCTTACAATCAACCTGTGCCCCTACAAACGATAACCTTATGGAACTTATCGTTATGGTTGATGCTCTACGTCGTGCATCTGCCGGTCGTATTACTGCCGTTATTCCTTATTTTGGTTATGCTCGTCAAGATCGTCGTGTACGTTCTGCCCGTGTACCCATTACCGCTAAAGTCGTTGCCGATTTCTTATCTAGTGTAGGTGTTGACCGCGTTCTTACGGTTGATTTACACGCTGAGCAAATCCAAGGCTTCTTTGATGTACCTGTAGATAACGTATTTGGTAGCCCTGTTTTACTTGAAGATATGAAAGCACGTCATTTTGACGACGTTGTTGTTGTATCTCCAGATATTGGTGGCGTTGTACGTGCGCGTGCTATTGCAAAACTACTAAACGATACCGATTTAGCTATTATTGATAAACGTCGCCCACAGGCAAACGTTTCTCAAGTGATGCATATTATTGGTGATGTTGAAGGTCGTGATTGTATTATCGTTGATGATATGATTGATACCGGCGGTACATTATGTAAAGCAGCTGAAGCACTTAAAGAACACGGTGCTAAGCGCGTATTTGCATATGCTACTCACCCTATTCTTTCGGGAAAAGCGGCTGAAAACTTGCGCAATTCAGTGATTGACGAAGTTATTGTAACTGACTCTATTCCACTGTCTGCAGAGCTTAAAGCACTAAATATTGTTAAAGTACTTACACTTGCCGACATGCTTGCAGAAACTATTCGTCGTATTAGTAACGAAGAGTCTATCTCAGCAATGTTTGAGCATTAATTAAAGATCTACTTTAGCGAAGCTAAGTAACTTTAATTTTAAAAAGCGCCTTTTGGCGCTTTTTTCGTAACTGTTATATATTTTGCTGGGGGGCGATGTTATGATAGCGCGCCTTTTGGCTAGGGACCTTGGTCGCAAAGGCCCTATACTTTTAATTATTGGAAACTATTATGTCAAACAAAACTTATGTATATAACGCAGAACTTCGCGAGCAAACTGGTACTGGTGCGAGCCGCCGCCTACGTCGCGAAGACAAAGTGCCTGCTATCGTTTACGGCGCAAACAAAGAAGCTACTTCAATCACTTTAGATCATAAAGATGTGATTAAAGCTCAAGAAAGCGAAGGTTTTTACACGCAAATTCTTACACTTAACATTGGCGGCGAGTCTGTTGAAACTATCCTAAAAGATATTCAACGTCACCCTTTCAAGCCTAAAGTTACACACCTTGATTTCCAACGTATCGATGCAAACCAAAAGCTACATACTATTGTTCCAATCCACTTTGTTGGTGAAGACGTTGTAGAAAAACTTGGTACAACTGTTGTTCGTCAGTTAACTGAAATCGAAATTTCTTGTTTCCCTAAAGCAATCCCTGATTTCGTAACAGTAGATGTTTCAAAATTAGTTGCAGGCGATTCTCTACATATTTCTGATGTTGCATTACCAGCTGGCGTTTCATCAATAGATTTAGCAAAAGGTCCTGGTCACGATCAGTCTATCCTAATTGTTAAAGCTAACAAATCAGCTCCAACTGAAGATGAAGCTGAAGACGCTGCAGAATAATATTTAAGGCTTAACACCTTGAATTCTATTCAAATGCTTGTGGGCCTGGCTAATCCAGGCCCCGAATACGCAAACACACGCCACAATGCAGGTGCTTGGTTCATTGAGCAACTCGCTGCACGCTATAACTGCACTCTAAAACACGATCCTAAATATCACGGCCTTACAGGTAAAGTGATTATTCAAGATCAAGAATTCAAATTATTGATCCCCACTACTTATATGAACTTAAGTGGTAAAGCGGTCGGTAGTTTAGCTAATTTTTTCAAAATTCCTGTGGAAAGCATTTTAGTTGCCCACGATGAATTAGACTTAGAACCTGGCGTTGCCAAATTAAAGAAAGGCGGCGGACACGGCGGTCATAATGGCTTAAAAGACATTATTGCAAAAATGGCAAATCAAAAAGACTTTATGCGCTTGCGCATTGGTGTAGGTCATCCGGGGCATCGTGAAATGGTAACTGGTTGGGTGCTAGGAAAAGCGGCCAAAGCAGACCAAGAAAAAATGGATGCTGCCATTGATGAAGCGGTACGCTGCATGGAAATACTTGCAAAAGATGGTGTGTTAAAAGCACAAAACAGACTACATTCGTTTAAACCCTAGTAACTTGGGTACAAGTTCGCCGTTTAAACGAATCTAAACAAGGTATCTTACTATGGGTTTTAAATGTGGCATTGTTGGCTTGCCTAATGTGGGTAAATCGACACTTTTTAATGCATTAACAAAAGCGGGTATTGAAGCCGCTAACTTTCCTTTTTGTACCATTGAGCCTAATACAGG
This sequence comes from Pseudoalteromonas sp. 19-MNA-CIBAN-0066, assembly GCF_040308705.1. Lineage (NCBI taxonomy): Bacteria > Pseudomonadati > Pseudomonadota > Gammaproteobacteria > Alteromonadales > Pseudoalteromonadaceae > Pseudoalteromonas > Pseudoalteromonas sp. 19-MNA-CIBAN-0066. Next base: position 1,621 of record NZ_JBEONZ010000031.1, on the reverse strand, counting down.
TGTGGTACCAGTGCCTGATCCTCGCCTAGACGCACTTGCTAAAATTGTAAACCCACAGCGCATTCTTACAACAAGTATGGAGTTTGTAGATATTGCCGGTTTAGTAAAAGGCGCATCTAAAGGTGAAGGTCTTGGTAACCAGTTTTTAGCTAATATTCGTGAAACTGACGCCATTGGCCACGTAGTTCGCTGTTTTAATGATGATAATATTATTCACGTAGCTGGCACTATTGACCCTGCTGATGATATTGACGTTATAAACACTGAATTAGTGCTTGCCGATATGGACAGCGCTGAAAAAGCATCGTTCCGTAATGCTAAAAAAGCTAAAGGTGGCGATAAAGACGCAAAAGAGCAAAATGCAGTACTTGAAAAAGTAAAAGTACACCTTGATGAAGGCTTAACATTACGTTCTTTAGAGTTAACTAAAGAAGAAAAAGCAGCTATCAGCTCTATTAACTTTTTAACTATCAAACCAACAATGTATATTGCTAACGTTGCTGAAGATGGTTTTGAAAACAACCCATACCTTGATGTTGTACGCGCTATTGCCGCAGCAGAAGATGCGATTGTTGTTCCTGTATGTGCTGCTATTGAATCTGAGCTTTCTGAGCTAGATGAAGAAGACAAGCTTGAGTTTATGGCTGATCTTGGTTTAGAAGAGCCAGGCCTTAACCTTGTTATTCGTGGTGGCTATGAATTACTGCAATTACAAACCTACTTTACAGCAGGCGTAAAAGAAGTACGCGCATGGACTATTCCTGTAGGTGCAACTGCGCCACAAGCAGCAGGTAAAATTCATACCGACTTTGAGCGTGGCTTTATTCGCGCACAAACGATTGCTTTTGACGACTTTATTGCCTTTAAGGGTGAGAGCGGCGCAAAAGAAGCAGGTAAAATGCGCCAAGAAGGTAAAGAGTACATTGTAAAAGACGGCGATGTAATGAACTTCTTGTTCAACGTATAAATATACATTACCCAAATTTAGTGTGGTGATGATTTTAAAGGCTCGTTTTTACGAGCCTTTTTTATTTCTTTAATACCTGCTGTGGTTTTTTAACGTCTGTATTTGTTTAGCAAAATTGAAGAACTGCGAATAAGTTTAAGTTTAGTGTTTTTAATGCAGCTAAAAAAACAGCATTTATGCTAAATTTTAGCCGCTTAGCTTACTTTTCCTGCAAACAAACCAAGTTAAGTGTTTTTTTGCAAAAAAGGTGTTGACGAATTTGGGCCATATCAGCATAATACGCCCCGCACTCAGCGATGAAGTGCTAACGAAAAAATATGGCTAAGTAGCTCAGCTGGTTAGAGCACATCACTCATAATGATGGGGTCACAGGTTCAAATCCCGTCTTAGCCACCATTATTTTTTTGTTACTCAATGAAGAGTTTAAAATAACTACCTAGTGTTTAATTACACAAAGTAATGCGGGAGTGGCGGAATTGGTAGACGCGCTGGATTTAGGTTCCAGTATCTTAGGATGTGAGAGTTCAAGTCTCTCCTTCCGCACCATTCTTGATAAGAATTAAAACTATCAATTGTTTTTGTTGGGATATCGCCAAGCGGTAAGGCACCAGGTTTTGATCCTGGCATTCCCAGGTTCAAATCCTGGTATCCCAG